>BEIL01000001.1 GCA_002898235.1 bacterium HR35 | reverse complement strand
TTCTTTTCCTTGCTTTTTTACAAATTCCTCAATATCTTCATCCAAAGCCTCAATCGAATAAGCAGCCTTTTCATAAGCTTGTGGCTTAAACTGAACTCCCTTCATCTCCAAATAAATCGCCATCATCCTTAAAAGTTTAGCTATTTCAGGATTTTTCATCCTAGCTTAAAGAATTGAAATTTCTTAATGATACCAAAATATTAGAAAATTTTATATTTATTTAAAATTATTAAAGTTAAATCCTTTTTAATTTTTTCGAAAAAACTAATAGCGTTAAAATCTAAATAATGATCACTTTTCTTTTTTACGACAATATCACCAATAACGATTTCATTAGTATAATTTTCATAACCTTTATTTTTGTAAGCGTACTCGTTTAATTTTAACTGAACAGTTCCACCAGGACAACTACAGATTGAGCTACAAGAACTTCCACAAGAATTTGAACAAGATGGTGGCGGTGGAGGATTGCATTCACAACATAAATCGCAATTTCCATAAGTGCATTCAGGGTTAGCCGAACAACCACCGCTTGTGCATCCCGTAGATGGATTTCCATCTCCTAAATTTATACTACAACTTCCAGCATTACAACATCTCGTGCTATAAGTATAACCAGAAGGACAACTTACAGGACAACTTTGCGCTCTAACTATTTCAAAAATAACAATTTGAGCCACTATTAATAGCAAAAATTTTTTCATTTTATTTATGAGTTTTTTCTAAAAATTCAATTTTATTTCTTAATTCCTCAATTTCTTTTTGTTGTTCTTTGATTGCTTCTAAAAGAATAAAACTTAATCGATCATATTTTATATTTTTATAACCGTTGTTATCAACAGTAATTAATTCGGGGAAATATTTTTCTACTTCTTGAGCGATAACCCCTATATCTTCACCTGTTAAACTATATTTTTCTTTTGCTGTTTTATTCCAAGTAAATTTATAAACATTTATTTTGTTTAATTTGGGAAGAACTTCAGAAATAAGCCTCAAATTTTCTTTTAGCCTTATATCAGAGGAACAAGTATAACTCGGAGCCCATACTTGACCAAGTTCATTAACTCTGAAAATTTCTGCATATGGCGCTCCGAAATAACTATTGTTTTTTCCAATGCTAAAAACCATGCCACCCGTGCTATCATCAAAAGCATTATCAGTATCTAAAAAGAAATGAAACGATCTATTAGAATAAAATCTAAATGTGCCGTTATCGACTCCTAAACCACCATTTATTGGATTTAACGATCCATTGTATGATAAGTAAATATTGCTTCCATAAAGTCTAGTAAAATAATTGTAATTGCTTCCTTGATAACTAATAAGCTCTCCACCTCTTGCTACCATATAGGTAAAAGTACTATCGTAATTTCTTGGAGGTGAAGGATGATTTAAAGTTATAGTTTTACTGCCGTAATCAACAGATACAATTGTTCTCCAAAAAGGAGTATAACCACTTGGATAACTAGAAGCAAATACATGAAGAGACATTCCTGGCTTAACTTGACTTATATCTCCAGTACAAGTAAAAGTTGTTGAATTAGCTGGAATACTGCATCCAGAAAGATAAAAAACATCAACGGTATCATTTCTAACTAAATGAAGTTTGTGAGCTGGATCTGTCGTCCCGATGCCGACGTTGCCAGAGGAAGAGATAAATACTCTATCATTGCCTATTCTAATATTTCCCGTTCCTCTGAAGTAATATTCTCCTGTATATCCTGTCTCACCAAAGTATATATTTTTAGAGGAATCCCAATTAAAAACACCACCAACCACACTATCAGCAGACTGAAAGTAGAGTCTTGGATATTGATCACTACTTTGAATTTTCATCAGATTTTGCCCACTACCATAGATTGTTAATTTCATATCCGGATTCGTCGTCCCGATGCCGACGTTGCCGCTGTTTATAGTTATAAAATCCATATTACCTGCTGCATTTTGGAAATGACATTTATCACTAGCGCATCTCAAATATGTAGCATTGTCTCCACCTCCATATGATAAAAGAGCCACTCCACCGCTTTTAAGCCAAGAATAAGCTGCGAAATTAATATCTCCATTTACATCCAACTTCGCCCCCGGTGCCGTTGTCCCGATGCCGACGTTGCCAGAAGTAAAATAAGTGCTAGTATTAATAAATAAACCTGTGTTTTGAGTTTGAATAACTCCACCGCCACTTGGTGGATTTCCAGGAGGATTAACCCAAGCTAAAAGAGAAATACCTAAACCTAAAATCAAACCAATCGCTAAGCCTATTAAACTATTTTTCATTGCTTTTTAGAAATTATATAATAAAAAACAAAAAATTTTAGAAAACCAGAAGAAACAAAAACCCAAAAACTTATGGTAAAATTTAATAAAATTAGAAAATTTTCACTTTTTTATTTATGGCAAAAAAAATTGATCCGGAATATAAAGCAGAAAGTATTCAGGTTTTAGAAGGAATTGAAGCAGTAAGGAAAAGACCAGGAATGTATATTGGAGGAACTGGTCTTGATGGTCTTCATCATTTAATTTGGGAGGTTGTTAATAATTCTGTTGATGAAGCTTTGGCTGGTTATGCTAAAAATATTGAAGTTAGATTAGAAAAAGAAAACAGAGTGGTCGTGAGCGATGATGGTCGAGGAATTCCTGTTGACCTTCATCCTAAAACAAAAAAATCAGCTTTGGAAACAATTTTAACTTATCTTCATGCTGGTGGTAAATTTTCTCACAAAGTTTATAAAGTTTCTGGTGGTCTTCATGGAGTTGGTGTTAGTGTAGTTAATGCTTTGTCAAAATATTTAAAAGCTATTGTTAAAAGAGATGGCTTTGAATGGTCGCAGGAATATAAAAAAGGAAAACCAGTTACTCCACTTAAAAAAGGAAGGAAAACAACCGAGACAGGCACAACAATTATTTTTGAACCTGACCCTGAAATATTTCCTGAAATTCGTTTTGAAAGAGAAAGAATTTTAGATTATTTAAAACATCAAGCTTATCTTACTCCTGGTTTAAGAATCAATTTTATTGATGAAAGAGAAGATTATTTTGCTTATAGCTTTTATTTTGAAAAAGGACTCCAAGCTTTTCTAAAACATCTTCTTTTAGGTAGGCATCCTCTTTTTTCAGATTTTTTTGAACTTAACTATAGAGATGAAAAGATTGAAATTAATTTAATTTTTACTTATTTAGAACATCAAGAGACAATTGAATATTTTTTTACTAACAATATTTTAAATCCAGAAGGAGGAACTCATGCGACTGGTTTTCACAATGGATTGATTAAAGCTTTTACTAAAGTTGGTGAAGAATTAAATATCTTTAAAAACAAAAATCTCTCTTTAACCACTGAAGATGTTAAAGGAGGAATTGTAGCTATTTTATCACTTAAAATTCCTGAACCCCAATTTGAAGGACAGACAAAAGCTAAACTTGGCAATCCCGAAGTAAGAAGTTTAGTTGAAGGTGTTTTTAGTGAAAAATTAATTGAATGGTTGCATAAAAATCCAGAAAAAGCAAAGATAATTTTAAATAGAATTTTAACTAATGTTGAAGCTAGAAGAGCAGCTAAAGAAGCAAAAGAGGCTGTTTTGAAAAAAAGAATTCAAGCCTCTTTAACTTTATCTGGTAAATTAGCAGATTGTTCTTCCAAAAACCCAGAAGAAAGAGAACTTTTTATTGTTGAAGGAGAATCAGCTGGTGGTTCAGCTAAACAAGGAAGAGATAGACGTTTTCAAGCTGTTTTGCCTCTTAAAGGAAAAATTTTAAATGTTGAAAAAGCAGGCTTAGGAAAAATTTTAAAATCTGAAGAAATAAAAAATATCATTTTAGCTTTAGGAACTGGTTTTGGTAAGGATTTTAATTTAGAAAACTTAAGATATTCAAAAATAATTATTGCTTGCGATGCTGATTCTGACGGCAATCATATTAGAACTTTACTTTTAACTCTTTTTTATCGTTATTTTCGACCATTGGTTGAAAAAGGTTATATTTATATTGCTCAACCGCCACTTTATAAAATTCAAGTAGGCAAAGAAATTTATTATGCTTATAATGATGCTGAAAAGGATGCTTTAATTAAAGAACTTTCAAAATCAAGAAAAAATATTGATGTTCAAAGATACAAAGGATTGGGAGAAATGAATCCGGAAGAACTTTGGGAAACTACTTTAAATCCGGAAAAAAGAGTTTTAAAACAAGTTACTCTTAAAGACGCCGAAGAGGCCGATAGATTATTTAATATTTTAATGGGTCAAGATGTTGAACCAAGAAGAAAATTCATTGAAACGTATGCTCCTGAAGTTCAAAACCTTGATATTTAAAGAATATTTTTATTTCTTTTCTATTTTTTTGTTATTTTTTCTTTTTTACTTGCCCTTGAATATTCTTTATAAGTTTTTCTTTTCTTTTCTTTTAATTTTTCTCCTGGTTTGGCATCTTAAAGGCTCACCTCTTTATTCCTTGCCTTATACTTTACTTTTTCTTTTTTTAAATTTCGATTTACCATTTAATAATTATTTTTTTCTTCTTTTTGTAATGATCAGTTATTTTTATTTCAAAAGGAACAAACAAGCAGAGAGTTTAATTTTTTATTTCTTACCTTTAGCTTCACTCTTTTGGTTAACTAAAATTGAATTTTTATTTCTTTTTATTTTTCTTCTTTTTTGGATTTTTTTCTGGAATTATTTTATTTTTAAAAAAAGTTTTTTAGAATCTCTTTTAATCAATTTTGTTTTCTTGGAATTTTTCTTCCTTAACTATCTTCTTAATTCGTCATTATTTTTAAGTTTGCCTTTATTTTTTCTCCTCTTATTAAGTTTTAAAAAATTTGTTATAATTTAGATATGAAAAAAAATAAATTTTTAAACCAACTGGTTCCGATAGTTATTGAAAAAACAAGTTATGGCGAAAGAGCTTATGATATTTTTTCTCGGCTTCTCAAAGAAAGAATTGTTTTTCTCGGAATGCCTATTGATGACCAAATCGCTAATTTAGTTATTGCCCAGCTTCTTTTTTTAGAACACGAAGATCCAGAAAAAGATATTTATCTTTATATTAATAGTCCTGGAGGAAACGTTGATTCAGCTTTAGCTATCTATGATACAATGCAATTTATTAAACCTGATGTTCAAACAATTGCTATTGGGACTGCTGCTTCAGCTGCTGCTCTTCTTTTAGCCGCAGGCTCTCCTGGAAAAAGAATAGCTTTACCCAATGCTCAAATTTTGATTCACCAAATTTGGGTTTCTTCACCAGGTGTTGCTGGTCAAGTTAAGGATGTCGAAATTACAACTAAACACTTAGTTGATTTAAAAAATAGAGTTAATCAAATTTTGGCTAAACATACAGGTCAACCGCTTGAAAAAATTGAAAAAGACACTGATAGAGATTTTTGGATGACAGCTGAAGAAGCAAAAAATTACGGAATTATTGATAAAATAATAAGTAAAAGAGAAGAAACCAAAAATAAGCGGGCGTAGTTCAGCCTGGTCAGAACGCCGGCCTGTCACGCCGGAGGTCGCCGGTTCAAATCCGGTCGCCCGCGCACTAAGCGCGCGTAGCTCAGTGGTAGAGCGCGGTCCTGATAAGACCGAGGTCGGAGGTTCGATCCCTCCCGCGCGCACTTCAGCCCGGGTGGCGAAATTGGTAGACGCGCCAGGCTTAAAACCTGGTGGCCTTAAAGGCCGTGAGGGTTCGAATCCCTCCCCGGGCAAATTTAATGAAAAAATTTTTTTTAATTTTAAGTGTTGTGGTTTTAATATTACTATTCTTTTTTTTAAAATTTACTTCAAAAGAAAAACAAATGGAAAAGGTAAGTTTTACAACATCTGATGGAGTAAAAATTGTTGCTAATTATTATCCCAATAAAGAGGCTAAATTTGCTGGTATTTTGATTCATATGCGGCCAAAAACAAAGGAAAGCTTTAATAATTTAGCTAAATTTTTACAAGGAAAAGGATTTGCTCTGTTAGCTATTGATTTAAGAGGACATGGAGAAAGCAGGGAAGGAGTTAGTGGCTATCTTGATTATAATTCTTTTACCGAAGAGGAAGAAAAACAATCAATAAAAGATTTGGAAGCAGCCAGTGCTTTTTTAGAGAAAGAAGGTTTTGATAAGGAAAAACAATTTTTGATTGGAGCAAGCATTGGAGCTAATTTAGCCTATCAATTTTTAACTGAAAATGAAAAAGTGAAAGCGGCAATTCTTTTGTCGCCAGGCTATAACTACCGAGGAATAATTTTAGATAATTTTTATAAAAGTAATCTCGATTCAAAAATAATGGTCATTTCCTCTAAAGATGACCAACAAATGGCTCTTTTAGGCTTTAAGTGGTTTCAAGAAAAACATCCTTCTTCTACTTTAATTATGCTTGAAAAGGGTGGTCATGGAACAGATTACTTAGATGTTTATCCAGAACTTCAGGAAAAAATTTATAACTTTTTAATAGAAAAACTAGCTCTTTGATTTTTAAAATTTTTAGTTTATAATTAAATTAATCCCAAAATTATTCTCTAAAAATTTCTTTTAGAGAGTTTTGGGAGGAAGGTCGAGTATAAAGAAGGAGAAAAAATGCAAAAAGGAAATCGCCGAAGGCATCTTTTCAGGCCTCGAGAAGGGGAAGTTTGGATTTGTGCTAAATGTGGAAAACCAATTGAAGAGCTTCCTTTTATTCCTTCAAAAGATAGGCCTGTTTATCATCGAGAATGCCTTCCTCCCAAAAATTAGTTTTTATCTGAAATAGATTTTTTTAGGAATTCTAAGGTCAATTCTAGTTATATTTTTGAGTTGTTCTTTATTTTGAAAATCTAAAAAGAAGATAAATTTTTTAATTTGTTCTTCGACATCTTTATTTGGGTCAAAAAGAAATTCTTGATTTTGATTATTAATTACTCCAACATCAAAATTGGAATAAATTTTTATTTGCTTTAAATAAAAATTCTTAAGGTTAGCAATTTCGAATAAAATTGAAAAAAGTTTTTGCAGTTTAGGATGAAGAAGAGAGTTGTTTTGAATTTTTTTAAAAGAGATAATTTCTAAAAAATGCCGCTTGTCTTGTTTTAAATTTTTAGCAATTCTTCCGTAATTATCTAAATAATAAATTTCTTGATTTTTAAAATCATAAATTTGAGCTATTACTTTAGCTTCTTTTATCTTTATTTTTACTCCAAAAGGATAAAGAACAGGTTTTAATTCTAAATAAACAATATTTGGATTTTCTTTTAGAATCTTTTTAATTTGGAAATAAATTTCGATAAATGATTTATTTTCTAAATAGCTGGAAATTAAACTTAATTTTTCAGGGGGATCAATAATAAAATTTTTGATTTTTTTAAAAACTAAAAGATAGCTAAAAACTGAAATTAAAAAAATAAGTAAAAATAAAGAAAAAGAAAATCTAAATTTCTTTTTTCTTTTTCGCATAAACTTATTTTAAAATAAAATTCAATGATTGATATTAGAGATTTGCTTAAAAATCCTCAAAAATATAAACAAGCTTTAGTTGATCGAGGTTATCAAGATACTTCTTTAATTGATGAAGTTTTAGAGCTAAAAAATAAAATTAATTACTTAATTAAGCAAAGAGATGAAATAAATGCTTTAATTAATAAGTTTTCGAAAACTAAACCAGATGAAAAAACAATTAAGCTTTTGAGAGAAAAAAAAGAAGAATTAAAAAAAATTAAAGAAGAAATTAAAAAATTAGAAGAAGCCCTTGAAGAAAAAATAGATTTAATTCCTAATGTCCCGGCTCCCGAAGTTCCTCGAGGAAAAGATGAAAACGATAATGTTATTTTAAGAACTTGGGGGGAAATTCCACAATTTGACTTTGAAATTAAAGATCATATAGATTTAGGAAAAGAGTTTGATTTAATTGATGTTGATAAAGCCGGTGAAATAGCCGGATCAAGATTTTATTATCTTAAAAATGAGGCTGTCCTTCTTGAAATTGCTTTGATTAAATTTGTTTATGACATTTTATTGCCTTATGGTTTTATTCCAATAATCCCTCCATATTTTATTAAAGAAAAATATTATCGGGGAATGGGAAGAATTACTGGAGCTGATCGTGAAGAAAGATATTATT
Organism: bacterium HR35; assembly: GCA_002898235.1. Classification (GTDB taxonomy): domain Bacteria; phylum Patescibacteriota; class Minisyncoccia; order UBA6257; family HR35; genus HRBIN35. The sequence continues at coordinate 239,890 of BEIL01000001.1, read as the reverse complement.
TAGAAAAGGATGATTTATTTTTAATTGGTAGTGCTGAACATACTATTGGACCTTATCATGCCAACGAAATTTTAGCCGAAGACGAATTGCCTAAAAGGTATTTAGGTTTTTCTCCTTGTTTTCGAAGAGAAGCCGGAAGTTATGGTAAAGATGTTAGGGGTATTTTAAGAACTCATCAATTTGAAAAAGTCGAAATGTTTAGTTTTACTTTACCGGAAAAATCTGAAGAAGAACATCAATTTTTGCTTTCTTTAGAAGAAAAAATAATGCAACTCTTGAAAATTCCCTATCGAGTAATGTTTATTTGTACTGGTGATATGGGAAGAACTGATTATAAGCAATACGATATTGAAGCTTGGCTTCCTAGTCAACAAAGATATCGAGAAACTCATTCTTGTTCTAATACTACTGATTATCAAGCTAGGGGTATTAATGCTCGCTTTCGAAGAAAAAATGGCAAAGTTGGTTATCTTCATATGTTAAATGCTACTGCTTTAGCTATTGGTCGAGCAGTTATTGCTATTTTAGAGAATTATCAAAGAAAAGATTATATTGAAATTCCAGAAGTTTTAGTGCCTTATTTGGGCTTCGATAAAATAGTCAAAAAAATTAAATGAGAAAAAAATTTGAATTTTTACCTCATACAGCTGATTTTAAAATAAGAGTTTATGGAAAGAATTTAAATTCTTTAATTAATAATGCTCTTTCGGCCTTAAAGGCTTTTTGGCAACCTAAACTAACCAAGAAAAAAAGAAAAATTGAAATTAATTTAGAAGATAAAGATTTACCCTCTTTGATTATTAATTTCTTATCAGAAATTTTATCTCAAACTTATATTAAAAAAACGATTTTTTTAAAATTTAAAGGCAAAATTTTAGAAGAAAGGAAAATAAAAGGAATTGTTTTGGGATATGAATTTAAATGGCTAAAAAAAGATATTAAAGCTATTACCTATCATCAAACCAATCTTTTTTTCGCTAATGGATTATATACCTTTGAATTTATAATTGATATTTAAAAATGATTACTGCTGTAGGAACAGCCACCTTAGATATTATTTTAAAAACAAAGGAAAAAGAGATAAAAGAAGGTTCTAAAATTGAAATTGAAGATTTTGATTTTTCTCTTGGAGGTGGAGCTTTAAATGCTTCGGTAACTTTTAAAAAATTGGGGCTTAATCCTCAAGTTTATTTTCATTTAGGTAAAGATTTTTTAGGAGAAATAATTAAGCAAAAAGTTAAAAAATTAAATTTAAAACATTATATTTTTTATCATCAACAAGCAACTACTTTTTCTTTAATCGTTCTTCCAAAAGATAGAGAAAGAATTATTTTTGTTCATCGTGGAAGAGAATCTGATTTTAAATTAGCTGAATTAAGAAAAATTAAAATTAACCCCTATATCTATTTAACTCCTGGTTCAACTTCGCCAGTTGTTCTATTGAGATTTTTTAAAGAAATTAGAAATAAAATCAAATACTTAGCTATTAATCCTTCAAAAATTTATCTCCAACAAAAATTAGCCTTTGATTCTTTAAAATATGTTGATTTTCTTTTCTTAAATGATGAAGAATTAAGAATTTTGAAAAATGATTTTAAACAAAATTTAATAGCTTTAGCTAAAAAAACTCTCGAGGAACTTAAAATAAAATCATTAATAGTCACCTTAGGAGATCGTGGTTCTTTGGCTATTTTTGAAAATAAAATTTTTAAAGCTGGAATCTTTAAACCTCGGAAAATAGTTGATAAAACTGGAGCTGGAGATGCTTTTGCTTCAGCTTTCTTTGGTAGAATAGTTTTAGGAAAAGAATTGACTGAAAATTTAATTAAAGAAGCTTTAACTTGGGGAGCAGCTAATTCAGCTTCAGTTATTCAAAAACTAGGAGCCCAAAACGGCATTTTAAACAAAGTTGATTACCAAAAATTTAAAAAACTTAAAATTATACTTCTCTAAAAATAAAAAATGAGTAAAGCTTTGAATTATTTTAAAAATCTTCTTTTTTCTCACCACTTTTTAATTAAAAATACCTTTTGGCTTTATTCAGCTGAGATAACTAGTAGACTTTTACATATAATTTTGTTTTTCTTTATTGCTCGGACTTTAGGCAAAGAAATCTTTGGTGTTTTTTCTTATGTTTTAGCTCTAGTTTCTTTTTATTTTATTTTTTCTGATTTTGGCTTGAGTCAATTGATTTTGAGAGATTATCAGCAAAAAGAAAACAAAGAGGAAGTTGTAAAAGAGATTTTAGCTTGGAAAATTGTAATTTGTCTTTTAGTCTCAATAATTTCTTTTTCTGGTTATGTTATTTTAAAAGCTAAAGAATATAGCACCCTCCTTTATTTTATCTTAATTCTTTATTTTTTTCTTTTTTCCCTTCGTGGTTATTTTACTTCTTTTTTTATTGGTATAAACAAAGCTTATTTAAACTTTTTTTCAAGTCTCATTGAAGGAATAACAATTTTATTTTTTTCCTTTTCTTTTTCTCTTTTTCATCGAAGCTCATTAGCTATTGGTTTAGCTTATCTTTTTAGCTCATTTTTAGCCACAAGTTTTAGTTTCTACTTTTTTCAAAGAGAAACTAAGATCAATTTCAATGAATTTTTTAAAAATCTTAGGCTTTACTTAAAAAACCTTAATTACTATTTTCTTAATGGCTTACCTTTAGTTTTTTTTGGTCTTTTAACTTATGTTTTCTTTTATACCGATCAAATAATTATTGCTCATTACCGAACCTTTGAAGAATTAGGAGATTACTCGGTAGCTTCTAAGATTATTTTAGCTAGCGGTTTTGTTAGTTATATTTTTTCTACAGCTATTTTTCCTTTTTTAGCCAAAACCTCAGCTGATCTTAAAAAATTTAAAAAATATTTTTACTTCTTTCTTTTTGTTAATTTCTTAATCTCTCTCCTAACAATTTATTTAGTTTTTCTTTTTTCTCCCTGGATTATTGTTTTTGGTTTTGGTAAAGAATATCTCGATGCTTTGCCTCTTATTTATCTTTTAATGTGGCTTTTAGTTTATTTGGGACCAACAAGCTTTTTAGATTATGTTCTTTTTGCTTTTAACAAACAATGGCTGGATTTTATAATAACAGTCATCCCAGCTATTTTAAATTTTATTTTAAATTTATTTTTTGTTCCTTCTTATGGGGTTTATGGAGCTATCTTAGCAAGTATCTTAGCTCAGTTTTTAAACTTCATTTTAACTTTAATCTTTTCTCTTCTAACTATTGAAAAGAAAATTTAAGTTTTGTTATAATTTAAAAACAATGGAAAAAATTATTGTTGATGCTCAAAATAAATCTTTAGGTAGATTGTCAACCGAGATAGCTTATTATCTTCAGGGAAAGCACCGAACGGATTATGACCCCTCTAAGGATTTTCCCGTTTTTGTTTATGTCAAAAATTTGGATAAGGTTAAATTTACTGGTAAGAAATTTGACCAAAAAGTTTTTTATAAACATACAGGTTATATTGGTCATTTAAAAGAAATAAAACTTAAAGATTTATGGGGAAAAAACAAACTAAAAGTTTTAAAATTAGTTTTAAGTCGAATGTTGCCCAAAAATAAATTAAGAGAAAAAAGGCTTAAGCGAATTAAGCTTTTAGAAGAAAATGGACAAACCACAAGCAGCTTTAATTGAAGAAACAAGTGAACAAGAAGAAAAAATAATTGAGAATGTTTTTCCTAAAATTGGTGCTGGAAGATATATTGAAGGTATTGGCAGAAGAAAAGAAGCAACTGCTCGAGTAAGAATTTTTGACGCTTCTCGAAAGACAAAAGAAAAAGATTTTGAGATTATAGTTAATGGACGAGATTACAAAGAATATTTTTCCAATTTAGTTGAATTTATTAAAGCAGCTAATGCTCCTTTAAGGAAGTTAAAAGCTTTTGGAGTTTATCGAGTTTCGGTTAAAGTTAAAGGCGGAGGTTTAAGAGGTCAAGCTGAGGCTATTAGATTAGGTTTAGCTCGAGCATTAGTTAAGTTAAATCCTGAATGGCGACCAAAATTTAAAAAAGCAGGGTTTCTTACTCGAGATCCTCGTGAAGTTGAAAGAAAGAAATATGGACTTAAAAAAGCAAGAAAAGCTCCTCAATGGCATAAAAGATAAGTTTGTCAATGAAAAAAAATATTTTTTCTTTCGATCGTTTTCTTTTAATTAATGTCTTTATTTTAGCTCTTTTAGGCTTGATTAACTTCTATAGTGCTTCCACTTATTATTCGTTAATTAAAACCGGAAATAGCTTAACTTATTTTAAAGATTTTTTTGTTAAAGATTTTATTTTAGGTTTTTTCTTTTTCTTTATAGGCAATCTTTTAGGTCAAAAATGGAACAAATTTAAGCCTCTTTTTCTTTTTTTCTTTTTTCTAGCTTATCTTTTTTTAATTTTAGTTTTAATTCTTCCTTTTTCTCTTCAGGTAGGTGAAGCTAGAAGGTGGTTTAATTTAGGAGGTTTTGCCTTTCAACCTGCAGAAACTATTAAACCTCTTTCTATTTTAGTTTTAAGCTTTCTTTTAGGCGCTAATCTTCGCTCTTCTTTAAAAGTTAAAATCATTTTATTTTTATCTTTTTCCTTTTTAGTTATTTTACCAATTTTTTTAGAACCATCGTTAAGTAATAGTCTTATTTTAGCTATTGCATTATTTTTTTCTTCTTTAGTCTTTTTAAATTCTCCTAAAGAAATTTTTTCCTTTTCTCTTTTTACTTTTACCTTTTTGATTATTTTAGTTTTAATTGGCATTCTTTTTTGGGGCTACCGCCAAGAAAGAATTCTTTCTTTTTTAACTAAAGGAGCTTTACACCAAGAAAGATTTTTTCAACTTAAACAAACAACTATCGCTATTGCTTCTGGAGGTTTTTGGGGAAAAGGATTAGGTAAATCCCAAATGAAAATTTTAACCCTGCCCCAAATGTTGACTGATTCTATTTTTGCTATTTATGCTGAAGAATTAGGTTTTCTAGGAAGTTTAGCTTTAATTATACTTTTTATTATTCTTTTTTTAAGAATTTTATTTTTAGCTTTTAATAATCCTGATTTAGAAAAAAGAGCCTTTTGTTTAGGAGTTTTTGGCTGGTTAGTAACCCAAACTTTTCTTCACTTAATGTCAAATATTGGCGTTTTTGTTCCTACTGGAGTTGTTTTACCTTTTTTTAGTTTAGGAGCTTCAAGCCAAATAGCAATTTATTTTAGTTTAGGTCTTATTAGTTCTTTAAGGAATTAACAAATGAAAGTTTTAATTACCGGCGCTAGTGGTTATCTTGGTTCAATGATAACTTATTTTCTTAATCAACATCCAAAAGTTGAAAAAATTTATGCTCTTGATATTCAAAAACCAAAGATTCTGTGGCAACCCAATGAAAAAATAATTTTTATCCAAAAAAATTTAGTTGACGATTGGGAAAAAAATATTGATGAAATTGATATTATTTTTCATTTTGCTTTTTGGATTCGAAGGCCATTTTGGTGGTTTAAACTTAAAAAGCATCTTAAGGAAAATTCTTTTGGTTTAGAGAAAGTATTAAATTTTGCTCAGATAAAAAAAGTTAAAAAAATAATTGCTTTAAGTTCAATTGCTGTTTATGGCGCTAATAAAGAAAACAATCCTCAAGTTCCTTTTAAAGAAGACTCGGCCTTAAAAGAAAAAGAATATCTTTATGGAAAAGAAAAGATAGAAATGGAAAAAAAATTAAAAGATTTTAGTGAAAAAAATAAAGAGATCAAGATAATTGTCTTAAGGTTGGCTACAGTCACTGGTCCTTTTGCCCAGAAATATTTTAAAAAGGGAGGACTTTTAAGATTTATGAAAAATTTTGCTCCCTTGATTGTTTTAGCTTCAGATAATTCTTTAAGACAATATGTTCATGAAGATGATGTTTGTCAAGCAATTTTATTTTGGTTAGAAAATGACCCTAAAAATAGTTTTGAAGTTTTTAATATTGCCCCCTCTTCATTTGTTTATTTTAAAGACATAGCTAAAATTTTAGGTAAAAAAATAATTAAGGTTCCTTACTCATTTTTAAAAGTTATTTTTTCGCTTTGCTGGTGGCTTTCTTTGGGTAAAATTCCGACTGCTCCTGGTTCGGTTAATTCTTATTCTTTTCCTATTGTTGTTGATGGCTCAAAAATAACAAGTTATGGTTTTAGTTATAAATATTCAGCTCTTGACGCTTTTTTAGCTGAAAAAGGTTATTTTCAGAATTTATTTTCCCCAAACAGTTAAAACTATTTTTAAAGTTCTTAAAATAATTATTATGTCTAAAATTAAATTTCTGTTTTTTAGGTAATAAAAATCGTATTCTAATCTTTCTTTAGCTTCTTCAATTGAATCGCCTGTTTTTTCATTAATCTGAGCCCATCCAGTAATTCCTGGTTTAATTAAAGTTCTTAAGGAATAAAGAGGGATTTTATTTTTTAAAAAGTCATAATAAGGCTTTGAATCTGGTCTAGGTCCAACCAAACTTAAATCTCCTTTTAAAACATTCAAAGCCTGAGGAAGTTCATCTAAATGGAGTCTTCTTAAAATTTTACCCCAGAAAAAAATTCGAGGGTCATCTTCTTTAACACCAAAAACTTTTTCTTTCTTTGGGTTTTTATATTCAGCAACGTGCATTGTTCTAAATTTATACAGAATAAATGTTTTTTCGTTTTTACCAACTCTTGAATCTTTAAAAAATATTGGTCCAGGAGAAGAAATTTTAATACCTAAAATAATAATTGGCCATAAAGGTAAAGAAATAATTAAAGCTAAACCAGCAATTAAAACATCAATAATTCTTTTAAAAAACTCATAAGCTTCATCTTTATTAAAAACATTATTTAAAAACCATTCCTCATTTAGACCTTCAAGATTGATTTTATTAAGGAAATTTTCAATAAAAACTAAAGAACTTAAAACCACTTTTCCTTTTAAAACTTTATCTAAAAGACTTTTAGAAAATTCTTCATCTCTTAATATATCATTGGCTACTACCAAATAATCAACATTTTCTTCATCTTCATAAACTTCACTTAATCTTCTGAATCTTAAAACCTTTTTAAAACCTAAAGATTGATGAGTTAATAAATAATTTTCAATTTCATCAATGTCTCTAGCTTCTCCAATTAAAGCAATATTTTTTTCAACTTTTTCACCAATTTTTTTTAACAAATAACTTCTAGCTTCTAAATTAAGCGGTACAAAAATCAAGATAAAAAGAAGGAGAAGAGTTTTAGGAGCTATTTGAAACAAAGGCAAAAAATAAAAAAGCAAAATGGTAAATAAAAGGGAAATAAAAAGAGCCGTTAAATAATTTTTTGAATATTCTGACAAAAAACTTATTTTTTTGAAATTATAAAGATCAAAAATATAAAAAAAGAAAAACCAAAAAACAAAAACAATGAAAAAAGGAAAAAAGTGAAGTTTTAAAATTTCTAAATTAAAATTAACAAGGTGCCTTAAGATTAAAGCTAAAATCAAAGCTAAATAAAAAGTAAAAAAATCAACAAAGAAAAAAATTAAATCCTTAAGTTTAGTTCCCATTAAATTACTTATTATTATAAAAAAGAGTTATAATTTTTTAAAATGAGTGAGGAAATAAGAATTTGTTTTACTGGTGGGGCTACTGGCGGCCATTTTTTTCCTTTACTTTTTACTTTGAGAGAGCTTAAAAAAATAGCTCAAGAAAAAAATTTAAAATTAAAGTTTTATTATATTGGAGTTGAACCATTAGATAAAAAAACGTTCGAAGAAGAGGGTGTTAAAATTTATATTTTACCTAGTTTTAAAATTAGAAGATATTTTTCATTGGAAAATTTTATCGATATTTTCTTAAAAGCTCCAATAGCTTTTCTTTTAAGCTTCTTTTATCTTTTTTTAATTATGCCGGATGTTTTATTTTCCAAAGGTGGAACCAGTGCTTTTCCGCCGGTTTTTGTTGCTTGGCTTTTTAAAATTCCGGTTTTAGTTCATGAATCAGATACTATTCCAGGTTGGACAAATAAAGTTTCTTCAAAATTTGCTCGGAAAATAGCTTTAGCCTTTGAAGAAGCAAAAAAATTTTTTCAAAACAAAGAAACTCTAGTTATTGGCCAACCAATTGATGAAAGAATAATCTATTCACCTATTTTGAAAGAAGACTATGAAAGATTTCAACTCGATCCCCAGGAAAAATTAATTTTAATTTTAGGTGGAGCTCAGGGTTCTCAATTTTTAAATGAACTAATTGTTCAAGCTCTACCCCAACTTCTTAAAATAGCTCAGGTAGTTCATCTTACTGGTAAAAAATTTTTTCAAGAAACCTATTTTTTAGCTTTAAAAATAATTCGGCAATCAATTCCTCTAAGAGAAAAGTATTATAAAATTTTTCCTTTTTTAAGAAATGAAGATGTTTTAATTTTAATGAAAATGGCTGATTTAGTTATTGCTCGAGCTGGAGCCGGAACAATTTTTGAAATAGCTGCTTTAGGCAAACCAAGTATTTTAATTCCTTTAAGCGAGGAAGTGGTTGGCGGTCATCAAAAAGAAAATGCTATAGTTTATTCAAAAACCGGAGCTGCTTATTTTTTAGAAGAAAACAATGCTAAACCCCATCTTCTTTCTTTTTATGCTGAACAAATTTTAACTAATTCCGAAATTAGCGAAAAAATGAAAAAAGCAGCTTTAAATTTTTATAAACCAGGTTCAGCTCAAAGATTAGCTGAAGAAATTCTTTATTTAGCTAAAAGAGGATGAAAAATTTTAAAATTCTTAAATCAATTTTATTTTTAATTTATTTTCTTTCACCGCTTTTTGTTTGGCTTTTAATTTTTCTTCAAGGAGAAAATTATTTAGTAATTTTTAAGAGAGAAGAAATAACATTTTTTCTAGCTACTCATCAGCTCATTTATCTAATTCTCCTTATCTTTTTTCTTCAATTAGCCAATCTTATTTTTTACCTCTTTTTTAATCGGCGATTTTTTGGTAAAATTATTTTTGTTTTTGTTTTACTCCACCTTTTTTTAGCTTTAAAGGTCTATTTTTTTAATTATTATTAAAAATGAAATTAGCAGTTATTCAAACTGGCGGTAAACAATATTTGGTAGTTGAAGGAAGCGAAATTGAAATTGAAAAAATTAAAGGATATAACCAAGAAAGCAATTCTAAAATTGAGTTTAACGAAGTTCTCTTCTTTGCTTCTGATGATAAGATAGTTTTCGATAAAGAAGAATTAAAAAAAATTAAAGTCGAAGGTGTTTTGATTAAGAAAAAAAAAGTTAAAACTTTGGTTTGGAAATATAAACCAAAAACTCGTTATCGCAAGAAAAAGGGTTATAAGAAAGAAATTTGGTTAGTTAAAATAGAAAAAATTTCTGCCTAAATCTTCAATGATTAAAAAGATTTTTTCTTTTCTTTTTAAAGATTATCTTGATGAATGGAAACCTTTAGTTGAGAAAATTAATTCTTTAGAAAAAGATTTCGAAAAACTTTCTGATGAAGCTTTAAAAGGTAAAACCTTAGAATTTAAAGAAAGACTGAATAAAGGTGAAAAATTAGATGCTCTTTTGCCTGAAGCCTTTGCTATTGTGAGGGAGGCAGCTAAAAGAACCTTGGGGCAAAGACATTTTGACGTTCAGCTCCTTGGTGGTATTGGACTCCATAAAGGGATGGTAATTGAAATGATGACTGGAGAAGGAAAAACTTTGACAGCAACCTTAGCTGCTTATTTAAATGCTTTAACCGGTGAAGGGGTTCATATTGTAACAGTTAATGATTATTTAGCTCAGAGAGATACTGTTTGGATGGGCCAAATTTATCATTTTTTAGGTTTAACTACTGCTTGTTTAGTTCATGAACAAAGTTTTATTTATGATCCTGCCTTTGTTCCCAGTGAAGAAGATAAAAAAAGAGATACCTTGGGAGCCTTTAAAGTTTTTCATGAATATTTAAGACCAATTAGCCGAAAAGAAGCCTATTTAGCTGATATTGTTTATGGGACTAATCACGAATTTGGTTTTGATTATTTGAGAGATAATTTAGTTTATGAGCCAGATGAAATTGTTCAAGCAAGAGAATTAAATTATGCCATTATTGATGAAGTTGATAGTATTTTAATTGATGAAGCTCGAACACCACTTATTATTGGTGGCTATGAAATTGAAGATTATAGACTTTATTATTACTATGATAAAGTTGCTAAAACTTTAGAAAAAGAAAAAGATTTTATTATTGATGAAAAATCAAGAAAAGTTATTTTAACCGAAGAAGGTTTAAATAAGTTGCAAAATATTTTGGGTTACAATCCTTATGAAACTCTAGATGTTCGAGCAGTTCATCATTTAGAGCAAGCTTTAACTGCTAATTATCTTTATCATCGAGACAAAGATTACATTGTTAAAGATAATGAAGTGATTATTGTTGATGAATTTACAGGAAGATTGATGTTTGGTCGTCGTTGGTCAGGAGGACTTCATCAAGCAATTGAAGCTAAGGAGGGTGTTCCTATTAAACCTGAAATGAGAACCACAGCAACTATCACTATCCAGAATTTCTTCAAAAAATATAAAAAACTTGCTGGAATGACTGGAACTGCTTGGACCTCAAAGGAGGAATTTAAATATGTTTATAACTTAGAAGTTGTTAAAATTCCACCAAATAAACCCTGCATTCGAATTGACCATCCTGACAAAGTTTTTTTGACTAAAGAAGCAAAATGGAAAGCAGTAGTTGAAAAAGTGAAAGAACTTCATGAAATCGGTAGACCAGTTCTTGTTGGAACAACTTCAATTGAAAATAACGAAAAACTTTCTAAAATGCTTCAAGAAGCCGGTATTCCTCATCGAGTATTAAATGCTAAAAATCATGAAGAAGAAGGTGCAATTATTGCTCAAGCAGGTAAGTTAAAAGCAGTTACTGTAGCTACTAATATGGCTGGACGAGGTGTTGATATTTTGCTTGGAGGAAATCCACAAGATCCTGAAGAATATGAAAAAGTAAAATCTTTAGGAGGCCTTTTTGTAATTGGAACTGAAAGACATGAAGCTCGAAGAATAGATAATCAGCTTCGCGGACGAGCAGGACGACAAGGAGACCCAGGCGAAACTCAGTTTTTCATTTCTTTAGAAGATGACCTTTTACGAGCTTTTGGCGGTGATGAAATTAAATCAGTTTTAGAAAAATTAGGAATTACTAAAAATAAAGAAAATGAAAATATCTCTCTTGAATATTCTCTAATTTCTAAAACTATAGAAGAAATTCAAAAAAAGATAGAAGGTTTTAATCTTGATATTAGAAAACATCTTTTAGAATATGATAATGTAATTAATGCTCAACGAGAAAAAATTTATAGCGAAAGAAGGCAGGTCCTTTTAGGATTAATTAATTTTGAAGATTATCTTTTGAAAGAGTTTGAAGTTCTTCTGTCTGAAGCTTCTCCTCAAACTTTAAAATATATTTTTGGTCTAGAAGAGATTGAAGAAATTAGAAAAAAATTTTTAGAAAAATTTAATTTTTTAAGAGATAACTTTCCTGAAGATTTTCCTAAAATTGTTAAAAATCTTATTTTGAGAATTTACGATTTTCTTTGGATCGAGCATCTTCATTATCTTGATCATCTTAAGGATTCTGTTAGTTTTCAGGCCTATGCTCATAAAGACCCCCTAGTTGTTTTCAAAGAAGAAGCTTATCAAGCCTTTATTAATTTCCATTCAGCTTTAAGAAATTATCTTTTTCAGCTTTTTATGAATTTAGAAATTAAAGTTCAAACACCTAAAATTGGCAGAAATGATCCTTGTCCTTGTGGTTCAGGTAAGAAATATAAAAAATGTGGTTTATTAAACACTCCTGAGCATCAAGAAAGAATGAAAAAATTAAGAGCTGAAGTTAAACAAGCATAAATTTTTGTTATAATTTAATTAAAAGCCGCGGTAGCTCAGTGGTAGAGCGGTGGCCTGAAGAGCCACGCGTCGGGGGTTCGATTCCCTCCCGCGGCACAATTAGTTAATGAAGATTTATTGGACAAAACACGCTGAGAAAAAAATTAAATTTTATCAGCTATCTAAGCAAAGACTAAAAAGAATTTTAACTAAACCTTATAGAATCGAAGAGGGAGTTGCTCCTCAAACTGTTGCCTTGATGCAACCAGCAAAAATAAAAAAAATTGGTAAAAAGAAAACTTGGAATCAAGAAATTTGGCTGATGATTCAAAAAGAAAATGATTTAATAAAAATAATTTCAGCTTGGAGATATCCTGGAATAAGTCCCCAATCAAATCCTATCCCAGAAGAAATATTATTAGAATTAAAAAAAGAAGGATTAATATGATTAAGCGAGAGTTTTTTTATGGATCACCAGTAACAGGCTGGGAGGAAATTTTTAAAAGATTTATTAAAAATGTTATTGATGATTTTTATGGTAAAACAAATTTTTCTTGGATCGCAGATAAGTTAAGGCCATCTTCTTTTCTTGAAATATTTTCAAAAGAAAAGCCATCTGATTGGGAAGAATCTTTAAGAAATAATTTTTTAAAATTTTATGTTTTTGAAATTTTAAATATTCTTATGTTTAGCTTTGAAAAAGTTTTGATTACTATTTCAGAAATTATTAGATCCGAAAGAAAAATAGAAAATCTAAAATCCAAGGTACTCTTCGCTTTTTATTCTTTTGTTTTTTTAGAAACCTTAGTTCTCCTCCTTGATTTTGTAAGAAAAAATTTAAATACAATTTTTCTTAAGTTAGATTTTATTTCCTCCAAAAAGCTAATAGAGATTATTTCAAAAGACGCCCAATCAGAAATTGAAAAATTTTATATTATTTTATCTTCTCTAGATTTAAATGAAAATGAAAGAAACTTAATTTTCACTGTTTTCGAAACTTACAGTTTTTTAGAAAAATTCTTTGATTTATTTTCTCAAAAACCAGAATATTTTTGGAGTACCAGATTAGAAGATGAAAGAGATTTGTTTGGATTTTTACGTGTTAACGGCCTCGAAATACCTCAAAATTTTTTTAAATTAATCAATCTTCTAAAAAAAGAAATAGAAAACTTAGTAAAAGATTTAAATGCTATTGGGAAAGTAATTAAAGAAAGTATCTCTCTTCATCAAAGATTCAATAAAGAAAGCAAAGTAGAATCTTCTTTTCATAATGAAAATCATATAGAAGCAGTTCTTGAAGCTTTAGAAAAATTGATTATAGCAGCTAAAAACGGAAATGACCCTTTAAATATTAGGAGCGATTTAGAAAGATGGAATAAAGAAAACAATGTTGAACCTCCAATAACCTTAGAGGAATTTTGGTTTATTGCTTTAATTGCTTTTGCTTGTCACGATTTAGGCAATATTGCTACCTTAGAAAATGAAAAGTTAATTTTTCTATCTCAATATACAAGCAAAGATGCTGAAGAAAGAAGTAAAAGAATTGCAGAATATTTACTTAATCAAACAAATCTTGATGAAACAACAAAACAAATCTGGCTGCCACTAATTTTTCATCTTATTGATCAAACAAAATTTCAACCAGAAGATACATCAAAACCATTTGCTATTTTTGTAAGAGTTGTTGATCAAATAGGTGGCAATTTATTCAATAAAGATAGAACCAAATCGATTTTAGGTTTGATTTATGAAATAGCAAACGAAGGAAGAGGAAATGAAACATTTAATCCCCATTCTTTTTACAATTTTCCTTATTTTAGATTTCAGGAATTAGTTCTAGATGAAGAAATTAGAAAGGCTGTTTTAAATATCTGGGAAAAGGAAATAAAATTAGAAGAAAACTCTTTATTTCCAAACCAAGAAATAACCTATAGCGAATACCTCCAAAAATTGGGGAAAACTAACAATTGACAAAGTTATTGGAAATTACAAAAAGCTAAAAATCTTTGGAAAGTTATTTAGTAAAATTAAAAAATAAAAATAAATATAAATTAAAATAAATCAATATTGTGGAGGTTTCTATATTTTACTTTAATCCGAATTTGTAAATGTTACCGAGGAATTAAAAGAAGTGGTTTTATAGAAAAAATTTGCTATAAAAATGTAGAAAGAGTAATATTAGAATACTTAAAATAATTTTTTGATTTATAATTAAAAACAATTAATAGAATTAAGGTCGAAATAATTTTTAATTTTTTATTTACAAATGAAATATCCTTATTCTTTACCATCGCTTACATATTCCTATGATGCCCTCGAGCCTTATATTGATAAAATGACGATGGAAATTCATCATACTAAGCATCATCAAGGTTATATTAATAATTTAAATTCAGCTTTAGAAAAATATTCTGAGTGGCAAAATGTTGAATTAGAAGAAATTTTAAGAAACTTAAACCAACTTCCAGAAGATATAAGAACAGCCGTAAGAAATAATGGTGGAGGACATTATAATCATTCACTCTTTTGGGAGATAATGAAACCCAACGGTGGAGGTGAACCAACTGGTGATCTTAAAAAAGCTATTGAAGAAAATTTTGGTTCTTTTGAAAATTTTAAAAATTTATTTTCAGAGACTGCCTTAAAACATTTTGGTTCTGGTTGGGCTTGGCTAGTTGTTACTCCAGATAAAAAATTAAAAGTTTATTCTTTGCCAAATCAAGATAATCCGTTAATGAATGGAGATTTGCCAATTATGGGACTTGATGTTTGGGAACATGCTTATTATTTAAAATATCAAAATCGAAGAAATGAATATATTCAAAATTGGTGGAATGTTGTTAATTGGGAAAAAATAGAAGAAAATTATAAAAAGGCCGTAAGTTAATAAATTAACCTTCGATGCAAAAAAACTTAATTATATTTGTAGCAGTTACTTTAGTCATTTTATTAGGAGTCGGTTATTATTTTTTTACTAAATATAGAACACCTTCCGTAGCCCCAGAATCACCTCAACCTTCAGCTCCAGTTCCGCCAACTCTAGAATCACCAGCTGCACCAACAACATCAACTTCTACCGAAACACAGGCAGCTCCTAAAAATCTTTCCGAAGTTATCATAAGAATTACCAACAATGGTTTTGAGCCAAAAGAAATTGAAATAACTAAAGGAACAAAAGTAACTTGGGTCAATGAATCTTCAAATCCTTCTTGGCCAGCATCAGCAGTTCATCCAACGCATCGTGTTTATCCAGGTTCAGGTATTGAAAAATGCGGTACTCCAGAACAAGCTAATATTTTTGATGCTTGCCGAGGCTTAAATCCAGGTGAAAAATGGAGCTTTGTTTTTAATGAAGTTGGTGAATGGTATTATCATGACCATTTAAACCCATCATTTAAAGGAGAAATTGTTGTTAAATAATATTATTTTCGATAAAAAGAGTTATAATTTAATTGATGGAACTAAAATATTATCCAGCTGACAAATTAAAAGAAGAAATTTTAAAAATATTAAACAAATACTTAGATCTAAGTAAATATAAAGTTTTTTTCTTTGGTTCAAGAGTTTATGGAAATTTTGATGACCGAGGAGATGTAGATGTTGGGATAGAAGGTCCGGAAATTCCAGTAGAGATAAAATTTAAAATTGAAGAAGAGTTAGAAAATCTGCCAATTCTTTATAAAATAGATTTTGTTGACTTTAATAATGTTGATGAAGATTTTAAAAAAATTGCTAAAAAGAAAGTTGAATACATAAATTAAATGTTCGAAGATTTATTAAAAAAATTTGAAAAATCATTAAAACGTCTTGAAGAAATTCTTAATAAAGAGAAAAATGAAATAACTCGCGATTCGGCAATAAAAAGATTTGAAATTTGTTTTGATTTAGCTTGGAAAACTTTAAAAGCATATTTATTGGAATATCAAAAAGTTGAGTGCCATTCACCTAAAAGTTGTTTTCGTTCTGCTTATCAAGAAGGTATTATTGATTATGATGATTATTGGTTAAGAATAATAGATTTCAGAAATCAAACAGCTCATATCTATAGCGAAGAACTAGCAGATAAAATTTATCAAGAATTACCGAAAATTTTAGCTTATTTAAAAAAACTCTTTGAAAAATTAAAATAAATTAAATTATCACAATTTACTCGAACCAAAAACCCTCAAAATCTTGCTAAAATTAAAATATGAAGATAAATTTAGTTTAAATACTTTAATTTTCTTGAATTTATAAAATGATTATTAAAGTTTCAAAAATTTTAGGTCAGCAAATATTTTTAAGAGCAGAGATAATTAAATTAAGAGATGAGATTTTGAAATTAAATGATAAAGAGATTATTTTGGATTTTGAAGGAGTTAGTTTTTTAACTCGGGCCGCTGCTGATGAACTTAAAAAAGTAATTAATTTCCTTGAATCAAAAAATTATAAAATTGAAATTATAAATTTATCAGGCGAACCTCACAAATGTTTCTTTTAGTAAAAAAATGATATAATTTAATAATGGCAACTTTGGATATAAAAATTAACAAAAAGAAAATAAAGATAGTTATTGATAGAAACAAGTGGGAAAGATTAATGAATGCTTTAGGTTTATATAATGAAGAATTTATTAAAAGTCTAAAAAGAGCAGAAAAAGATTATAGAAATGTTTTCGTTCCGTCAGGATAGATTACAAAATTTTTATATAATTAAACATTAATAATAAAGAATGCCCTAAAATAGATGTAAATCCAGAAAAAATTAAAATTTCATTACATGTTATAATATGTTATAATTTAAAAATGAAAAGAACAATTTATTTCAAAATTTATAAAGGAGAAAAATATTATGTTGCTGAATGTTTAGATTTGCCTATAGTTACTCAAGGAAAAACATTAGATGAAGTTTTAAATAACATTAAAGAATCTTTAGAACTACATCTTGGTCAAAATTAAAAATTTATCAAAAATAATGCCTCAATTACAAGCAGAGATTAAAAAGATTAAAGGTAAATACATAATAAAAATCGATGCTGATAAATTTGAACAATTAGCAGATTTGTTTGGTTTTTACAATCCAGATTTTTTAACTTCCCTAAAAGAATCAATTAACGATTATAAAAAGGGTAGAGTGAAAAACATTAAAGAACTTTATAAAAAATATAAGAATTTGATTTAATGATAGAAATTATTTATACTAAAAAATTCGAGAAAACTTTTGATATATTGCCAGATTCAATAAAAAAGAAAGCTCTTAAAAAGATTAGCTTATTTGAAAGACAACCATTTAATCCCATTTTAAGAGTAGAAAAATTGCATTCTCTAAAAAATTTATGGTCGTTTCGAGTAGATAGAAAATACAGAGTTATTTTTTCTTTTGCAGGAGACAAAAAAGTCATTTTTCATTTAATAGGTCATCATAATTGGATTTATAAACTTCTAAAATGAAACAACAAAAAATTGGAATAATTGGGTTAGGGATTGTTTAATAAATTTCTAAAAAATCTGATAAAATAAATTAAAATGCTAAGGCTTATAAGAAAATCAATTTTTGTTTTGAAAAATTATGGACCAAAAGTTTTTATTTTAAAATCAATTAAATTTCCTATAAATAGATTTATAAATAGATTTAATCTTCTAAAACAAAATTTAGTTAATAAAAAAGCTTATAAAAATAAAGAAAAAGTAATCCAACTTTTAAAATCGTTTAATTCAAATAATACTGAAGAAATTTTTAATTTTGCTTGGAATTTTTATGGAGGTTTAATTAGACCAATACAAATTAAAGAAGAATTTGTAGAACTTCTAAAAATTTTTCAAGAACAAAATCCTAAATACGTTATGGAAATTGGAACTGCAGGCGGAGATACTTTGTTTTGTTTTTGTAAATTAGCTAGAAATGATGCGACTATAATCTCAATTGATCTACCTGAAGGACCATTTGGTGGAGGCTATCCTGAATGGAAAATACTAATTTATCAAGCTTTTAAAAAAGAAAATCAAAAACTTTATCTATTAAGAGAAGATTCACATAAACAAGAAACTCTAGAAAAAGTAAAACAAATTTTAGGCAATAATCAGCTTGATTTTCTTTTTATTGATGGCGACCATTCTTATGAAGGAGTTAAAAAAGATTTTGAAATGTACTCACCTTTAGTTAAAAAAAGAGGAATTATTGCTTTTCATGATATAGCTAAACATCCTATTGATTCCGAGTGTTTTGTTGATGTCTTTTGGAAAGAAATAAAAAATAATTTTAAGAACAGAGAAATAATAAAAAATCCAAAACAAAATTGGGCAGGTATAGGGGTTTTATTTTTTAAATAATGGATAGACAAGAGCTTATAAAAAAACTTAAACATTCAGCAAGAAAGTATAGATTTCCTTTGTGGAAAAGATTTTTAAAATACCCATTTATTTCTTTTAGAGATGTTTTAATTACTGTTATTTTCAATAAAATTCTAAAGCAAAAATATTATCTAATAAAAAAAGCTAAAACAATTTTTGGGGATCATATGTATGTTGTTTTTCCAGAATCAAAAGACATTTTGTATTATGGAGCTTATATATACATGGATCCTGAATATAGATTAAATTTGTTTATTATTAAAAATATAATAAAAGAAAACTTGATATTTTTCGATTTAGGTGCTCATTATGGGTGGTTTTCATTATTAGTTAGTAATTTATTGCCAAATTCTAAAATCTATGCTTTTGAGCCAGATCCCAATGTTTTAAAAATTTTAGAAAGAAATAAAAGACCAAATATTGGAATAATTAATAAAGCAGTCTCAGATAAAGAAGGTAAAATCAAATTTTATTCAAGGCCACTTCTTTCTTCTGGCATTTCTACATTAAATATTGAATCTGAAAATTTAGCTTTCAAAGAAATTCCTTATCAAGAAATAGAAGTAGAATCAATAACTTTAGATAATTTTTGTTTTGAAAATAATATTTATCCAGATTTTGTAAAAATTGATGTTGAAGGAGCAGAAGAAATGGTTTTAAGAGGTTCTCAAGAAATTTTGAAAAACTATAACCCTATTATTGCTATAGAAATTTGGTTTAAACCATTTAGTGATGTTTATAAAAATTCAATTGAAATTTTGAAAAATTTTGGCTATAAAATGTATGCAATAAACGAAGAAGGTGATTTAGAATATATACCTTATGATAAAATAAAAGATTATTTTCAAAAACTTGATAATTATTATCAAAAAATAAATTGTGGTGCTATTTATGATAATTTAATCTTTAAAAAATGAAGAAAATTTTATTTATAGGAGATAATTGGTTTGGTGATTTAGGAGGACGTAAAAAAATAGTTCTTTCTTTGATTAATTATTTAGCAGATAAGTATAATGTATTTTTGTTAACAATAGATACTAAAATTAAAAAATCTGAAATTAAAAATATTAATCAAGATTTAAAAGAAAATATTAAAATAATACCCTATTTTTTTAAAAGAAATTTGGTTTTTTACTTCAAGCTCTTCTTTTTATTTGGAAGAGAGATTTTTAAAATAAAACCAGATTTAATAATTTGTTTTGGTGGAGGCCCTCATTCGAATGCCTTTTTCTTTTTTATTGCAAAAATTTTTTATCCTTTCTCTAGGGTAATCTTTATAGAACAGGGTAATACAAGAGCTTTATATAGTAAGCAAAATAAATTTGTTAAAAAATTAACAGCTTGCGCTTTTAAAAAAGTTGATTTAATAATTTCAGCAAGCAAAGAAGCTGCCGAAGATGTAAGTTCTTTATTTGGGAATAAAAAGGTAAATTTTGTATATAATTTTATTGATTTAGAAAAAATAAACACCTTAAAACAAGAAAAAGTTGATGAATCTATATTTAATCAAAAAAAGCCCATCGTTTTATCTGTATCCCGCCTCGATTTAAATCAAAAAGATTTTTTAACTTTGATTAAAGCCTTCTCAATCGTAATAAAAGAAATTGATGCTTATTTAGTAATAGTTGGCGAAGGTCCAGATAGAGATAAAATAGAAAAATATATAGAAGAAATAAAACTGGATGATAAAATATTTCTGTTAGGACATAGAATAAATCCTTATAAATATATGAAAAATAGTTCTGTTTTTGTTTTAAGTAGTTTTCACGAAGGAATGCCAATTGTTTTAATCGAAGCTCTAGCTTGTGAAGTTCCTGTTGTTGCTACTGATTGTAATTTTGGCCCTAGGGAATTGTTAAATAATGGGGAGTACGGGATTTTAGTCCCTGTAAGAAATTACGAAAAAATGGCAGAGGCTATAAAAAAATTATTAATCGATAAGACATTATCAAACCAATTTATTATTAAAGGTAAGCAAAGAATCTTGAGTTTTACAAAAAATGAATCGCTGAAAAAATATGAACAAATAATTGACAGATTTATTTTTAATAATAATGAAAATCACCTTAATTTTTAATAAGAATTTTTCCTGTACAACTGGGCAGTATATTTATAAGGAATTAGTAAAATTAAACTATCAAGTTGAAGTTTTGTCTTTTAAGGAAAAAGATAAAATTTTAAAACTTCACCCAGATTTTATTTTAGCTATCGATGATAGTTCTCATTATATTTTAGATATCAATTATCATCCGAAAGCTATTTGGATTATAGATTCTCATACAAGTTTTGTTTGTGATAAAGTAATGGCTAAAAGTTTTGATATTATTTTTGTTGCTCAAAAAGAGTATGTAGATAAATTTAAAAAGTTTAATACTTATGTTTATTGGCTCCCATTAGCAGCTGATCTGGATTGGCATGGTAAAAAAGATTTAGAAAAAATATATGATATAGCTTTTGTAGGTCAACTAGGAGTGGGCTGGAGAAGAAAAATCTTATTAAAACTAAAGAAAGATTATCCTAATTCTTTCATTAGCTCGGCTGATTGTAAAAAAATAGGAGAAATATATTCTCAAAGCAAAATAGTTATTAATTACAATGTAAATAATGATATAAATATGAGAGTATTTGAAGCAATGGCTTCAGGAACTTTATTAATTACCAATCAAATTAAAAATAACGGTTTTGAAGAATTATTTGAAAATAACAAACATTTAGTAGTTTACGATGGAACATATAAAGATTTAAAAGAGAAAATAGATTATTATTTAAAAAATGATGAAGAAAGAGAAAAAATTGCCCAGGAAGGCTATAAGTTAATTTTAGAAAAACATACTTATAAACATAGGGTTGATTTTATTTTAAGTAAAATTTTAGAAATAAATAAATTTGAAGCTAATTTAAAAAACTTCTCAACGTTTCAATTTAAAGTTCTAAAATTTAATCTTTTCTTAAATTTTCTTTTTTGGAAAATAATTTATTTAAGAGTTTGGAAATTATATGAAAATATAAAAGCTTCGTTATTTTTTAAATAATCATGCCTAAAGTATCCATAATTACACCAACTTATAACGGAGAAAAATTTATTGAAAGAGCAATAAAAAGTGTTCTTTGGCAAACCTTTAAAGATTGGGAGATGATAATTGTTGATGATGCTTCAAATGATAAAACAGTAAAAATAGTAAAAGAATATGCTCAAAAAGATTCTAGAATAAAATTAATTGAATTAAAAGAAAACACCGGAGGGCCAGCAATTCCAAGAACTATAGCTTGTAAAGAAGCAATGGGAGAATATATAGCTTTTTTAGATCAAGATGATATTTATTATCCTGAATATTTAGAATTAAAAATAAATTATTTAGAGAAGCATCCAGAAATTGATATTCTTTCGAGTTTAGCCTGGACTTTTGATGAAGAAACAAAGAAAATTATCTATGTAGAACATGGTGGACCAGTGAATACGATAGTTAGAAAAATAGTTATAATAGAAGGAGATTATTTTAAACCAGAAGAAGTAGATGAAATAGGCTGTATTTTTCGTTATCTAATAGTGAAGAATAATTTTAAAAGACATAGCTTATTATCTCCAGAACCAATAACGTTATATTCACGCCATCCTAGCCAAAACTCCTATGTTGAAAATAAAGATGCTATGAAGTTTGTTAAAAGAATAGAAGCTTTAATTAATGAATTTGATGAAGGAACAATTAAAAAAATTGGAGATAAAAAATTTTTAAATTATATTAAATATGTTAGAAAAATTTGGTATTCTCGACTAGGTAATTTTTATTGTTTGGCTAATAAATTACTTGAAAGAAGAAAAGCTTTTAAAAACTCTTTAAAAATTGGTTTTTATTGGTTTTCTTTATTTTTTCTTTTGCTAAGTTACTTGGGATTTGAACCTTATAGAAAAATTGAATATTTTTTAAGAATAATTCAGAGAAAATTATTTTGGAGAACAAAAGTTTTTGTTTATAAATTAAAGTATCCTGAAAGTTATAAAAAGGCAAAACAAATTTTAAGTAAATTATTATGAATAAAATTCTTTTTATTTTAAGTAGTAATTATTTATCAGGAGGAGAAAAGGTTGCTTTAGATATTGCTTTAAGTTTAAAAAATGAATTCGATTTTATTTTTTATTTACCTAAAGAACCAACAAAGGAATTCAAAGGGTTGTTAAAAGATTTTGAAATTTTTTATCCAGAAAATAATAAAATAAAAAATATTTGTGAAGGAATCAAAAAGTTTGTGAAAAAAGAAAACCCTCAAATAATTGTAGCTCATGGAACAAGAGCTGCTTTTTATTTTAAAATTTCAATTTTAAAATTCTTAATTTTTAAAAAAAATTTTAAATTTGTTTATGTTCTTCATGGAATACACTTTGTTAGATATAAATTTCCTAAAAATTTAATTTTTTATTTTTGGGAAATAATTACTAACTGGTTTTTAGTTGATTTTCTTGTGTGTGTTGGTAAGGATGATTTTAATTTAGCTAAAAAATTAAAATTGAACAAAAATATTTTATTAATTGAAAATGGGATAAATTACAAAGATTATGAGAATATTACTTCCAAAAATTTAAGAGAAGAATTTAATCTGGATAAAAATACTATTATCCTGACAACTATTTGCAGGCTTCATCATCAGAAAGATGTAGCAACAATTATTAAAGCTATGAATTTATTAAGAGATGAAAATGTTGTCTTATTTATAATTGGAGATGGTCCAGAGAGAGAAGAATTAGAAAATTTAACAAAAAATTTGCGTTTAGAAAATAAAATAAAGTTTTTAGGTTATAGAACAGATGTAAAAGAAATTTTAGCTGATACTGATATTTTTATTCTTTCCAGTAAATGGGAGGGGTTGCCAATAGTTATTTTAGAGGCTTGGGCTTCAAAAAAACCAGTTATAGCTTCAAATGTTCATGGTATAAGTGGCTTGGTTGAAGATAAAAATGATGGATTATTATTTCAATTAGGTAATGAAAAAAACCTTTGTGAAAAAATAAAAACTTTAATTGAGGATGAAAATTTAAGAACCCAATTATCAAAAAATGGATATGAGAAAATCAAAGACTTCTACAATAAGGGAAAAATGATAAAAAATTATAAAGATCTATTTTTAAAATGTTTAAATTAATTTTTAATTATCTGCATTTTGTTAAAAGTCAACTGCTTTTATTTAATGTTAGATTATCATTTTCTAATAGAATAAGGGTTATTTTAGGTTCTTTAATTAATATTATTCTAAAACCTCTTCAAGCTTTAAATAAAAAGTTATATTTTAAAGTTAGAAAGAGCATTATTAGATATTTATATGAAAATCTTATTGTAGGAGTAAATAGTAAAAAATTTAAGATAAGAGATGATATCGATTTAATGACTATTTTAGCTAACGAAGGAATTGATGAATTTTTTAAGGTAAAAGGAAAAATTTTTTTGGATATAGGTGCTCATATTGGCAAGTATTCTATTTTATATTCTGATTATTGGGATAAAATATATGCTTTTGAACCAGAACCTTCAAATTTTGAAATTCTAACGATAAATGTTAATTTAAATAATCTTCAAGACAAAATAATGCCTCTAAATTTTGCTATTTCTGACGAAAACATTGAGATTGATTTGTTTCTTTCAGAATATTCTGTAACTCATTCAATAATTAATAAACAACTTTCTAACTCTATTAAAGTTAAAGCTATTTCATTGGATAATTTCTTTAAAGACTACAATATTAATGTAGAAGAGGTTGGTTTAATTAAAATAGACGTAGAAGGTGCTGAAAGTTTAGTCTTAAGAGGAATGAGGGATAGTTTTAGCAAATTTAGAGGAAAATTAATCATAGAGATATGGGAAAATAATATTGATAGTAAAAAGTTTATAGAAAAATTTTTGAAGAACTACGGTTTTGTCTTAAAAAGAATTAAGGGGGATTATTATTTGGGATATTATGAAAATTCTTCAGGTAAATAAACTTTATTATCCTTGGATAGGTGGGGTGGAAACGATTGTTAAACAGATTGCTGAAGGTTTAAATGGAAACGATGATTTTATTATTGATGTTTTGGTGTGCAATAATAAATCAGGAAAAAAAATTGAAGAGATAAATGGGGTTAAAGTTTTTAGAGCTTCAAGTTTTGGAGTTTATTTGGGTATGCCATTGTCAATTGATTTTTTCTTTCTTTATAAAAAAATTTTTAAAAATTACGATACAATTTTTCTTCATTATCCCTTTCCGCTTGGTTTTTTTGCTTATTTTTTGTTTTCTAAAAACAAAGATTTGGTAATCTGGTATCACTCTGATATTATTAGACAAAAAATTTTAGAAATCTTTTTTAGACCTTTTCATCTTTTTGCGCTTAAAAAAGCTAAAAAAATATTTGTTTCTAATCCAAATTTAATTGAAAGTTCAAATTACTTAAAAAAATTTAAAGAAAAATGTATTGTAATTCCATTTGGAATTGATTTAGAAAAGTTCAAATTTAATGAAGAAATAAAAAAAGAATCAGAAGAAATTAAAAATAAATTTGGCACCCCATTAGTTTTATCTGTTGGCCGATTGAGTTATTATAAAGGTTTTGAATATTTAATTGAGGCTGCTAAAAGTGTTGAAGCTAAATTTTTAATTATTGGCGAAGGAAAATTAAAAAATAAACTTTTAAAGATGATTAAAGATTTAGATTTAGAAAACAAAGTTTTTATTATACCCCCGGTTGAAAATTTAATTCCTTATTATTATGCTTGCGATGTTTTTGTTTTGCCTTCAATTCATAAATCTGAAACTTTTGGTATTGTCCTTTTAGAAGCAATGGCTTGCGGAAAGCCTTTGATTTCTACTGAATTAGGTACAGGAACAAGCTGGATTAATGAAAATGAAAAAACTGGATTTGTAGTTGAACCTAAAAATTCAAAAACTTTAGCTGAAGCAATTAATAAATTATTAACTAACAGGGATTTGCATAATTTTTTTTCTCGAAATGCAATGGAAAAAGTTAAAAACTTTACCTTAGAAAATTTTTTAAATAAATTGAAAATAGAACTAATCAATTTATTTTAAAATTAAAAATTTTTTTCTACCATCTCTGCATAATAACAATTAAAACCTTCATAATTTAATTTTACCAGAATAATAAACTTTTATTTCTTATTAAATTCTTAAAAATCCTCCAAGGCATTTTTTCTTTTAACCTGACCAGCACCTCGTTTTCCTTTGATTCTAAGCAATAAATAATTTCTTAATTTCTTAAGAAATTCAGAAAATAATTCAATCTCAATATAGCGTACTACTTTTCAAAACTATTCTCTTAAAACTTCTGCTAATTCAATTTCTCAATTTCTCAATTTCTTAAGAAATTCAGAAACATCCTCCTTCTTAATTCTTTTATTATTACTAATTTATATTTTCCAAATTTTTGTCATTTTAATTTCTCAATTTCTTAAGAAAATTAGAAAATACAAGGCTATTAAAATTTCTGCCATATCTTATATAAAAATAACCGCTAAAATTTTATATTTTTTAAGATTTATTTTTTAATTTTCATTTTCTAAATTTCTTAAGAAATTCAGAAATTTAAATTTTTGAGTTTTGAATTATAATTATTATATGAAATTGACAGGTAAAGAAATATTTCAGATTGAAAAAATAGCTAAAGCTTTGGCTAATCATCAGAGAATAAAAATTTTGCTTTTGCTTCAAGATAAAGAAGAAATGTCATTAGGAGAAATTGCTGATGCTTTTAATAAAGACTATAAAACCATTGCTGAGCATATGAGAAGACTTGTTTTAGGTGGTTTAGTTCATAAAAGAAGGGATGGGCTTATAGTTTATTTTCGTCTTTCGCCATTAAGCCAAAACGTTCTTAAAATTTTACCAAATTTGATTTCTTAATTTCTTAAGAAATTTAGAAATAGAAATAAACTAATTAAAGACGTTTTTTACCAATTTATCCAAGATTTTTACTATTTCTACGAGTAATTTTCTTGGGTCTTCTAATTTCTTCATCATAATAAATTAATTTTTCACCGACTAATTCTCTGGCTAATAAAAAAGACCTGCTCATAATTTTAATTTTTGTTGTGGCGTCATCTTCTTAAAAATTTTTTCTTGTAGTTCTTTGGCTTTATTCATAGTTCGAAAAAATACTTCGTTTTTAATTAAAAACAACTCAACCACACTTATATTTTATTATAAGAATGGTTAAATGTTGGATAATATATTAAAAAATCTTTATTTAAAAACAAAATTTTTAGCAAGAGTAAAGTTAATAATATAAACAATGCCTGTTGAAAGAAACAGAGAAATAACATAATAAATTTTTAAAATATCAGTAAAGAAAAACATCAAAATTGAATAAAGTGTTAAGCCTAAAAGTTGGAAAAATAAAAATTTAATAAATCTTAATAAAAACAATTTTTCTTTTGTTTTAAAAGTGATAAAAGCTTGAAAAATAAAATTAATAAAAATTCCACCTAAATAACCTATAATTGCTGAAATTAAATAATAAAATTTTAATTTTTCAGTTAGGAAAATAGTTAATGAAAAAGTAGTTAAAAATCCAAAACCACCGCCAATGCCGTAAATTAAAAATTTTTTAAAATCATCGATCATTGTTTAGATAAATAACACCATAAATCAGAGCAACCTATTGGTTTAAATCCTTTACTTATAAACTTATTAGCTTCATCTAAATAAAATTGACCGAGTTGAGGATTGAAAATAATTGCTAATTTTAGATTTTTAAATTTATTTACATCGTCCAAGCAGTCAGGAGAAAAGTAAATATTTTTTCTTAAATACCACATAACTATTCCTCCATAATATAAACCCATTTGATTTTGGCCTAAACATATTTCATTATTATTCACTTGATTCTTTAAATTTTTTAAAGTTGCAACATCGTTAGGTCCTAAAATTAAAAACTTATTAATAAAATAATCTAATCTTTTGTAAGAAAAAATTCCTCCGATTAAAATAATTAATAAAGCAAAAATCAATCCGTAAGTTTTGAATCTTTCATAAATAAAAATTAAAAATAAACTTACAAAAATAGCTACTATTGGTAAAAAGAAAACAACTCCAAAAGGGTGAGTGCTCCATTGATAAAAAACCATTGTATTAAAAATTGGCATTAAAAATAAAGGTGAAATGATTTTACATTTTTTGAAATAAACAAGAAAATATAAAAAGAAACCAAGGACACCTAACCATAAAAACAAATCATTAAAATTAAGTTGCATCCTCATATAAATTACTTGAAGCCAGTTATAAAATGGTGCTCTTTGGGATCTATAAAGAAAAGCTTCTTTTAAATCTTGAAATCCATAAGTTCTTTTAAGAAGATAGATATGTAACAAATTAAAAGAAAAAATTAAAGTCGAAACTAAAGGTAAAGTTATTAACAAAATTTTTCTTTCTTTGATAAAGTTTTTGTTTTTATCAAAGAGTAAATAAACCCAAATAGAAGCTGGCATAAAGAAATAAAACCATCCCATTGATCCACCTAAAAATATTGAAGCTAAAAGAAAATAGAAATAAATTTGTTTTTTAGAGAAATAATAAAAGATAAAAAGAGAAAAAGTTATTAAAGCAGTAGGCAAAGAAAAAACTGCTAATTCGAAAGTTGTGCCATAATAGACAGTTCCAGGAAGCAAAATAAAAATTAAAGTTGTAAGAAAACTATAAAAAAGATTGTTAAAAATTTTTTGGAGAGCAAAGAATAAAAAGATGATGCTTATTAAAAACATTAAAAATATACCACCACGAGTTGTTATTTCTGAAATGCCAAAAATTTTGTAAAGAAAATAAGTAGGTAAAAGATAGAAAACCGGATGGTGAGTGTAAAAATCTTTAGGGTTTATTTGTTTTAGAGAATCTTTATTTTCTAAATAGCCATTTACATATTTGCCAAGCTTTAAATTAAAGATACCTGCATTTAACCAGTTTATAACAGCTAAGCCATTTTCACCATTAACATCTGATGTGACATTAATAAATTGCTTATTAAGATTAAATGAAGCTAAAAATGAATAAATAAAAATGATAAAAATTAAACTAACAATTGGTAAAAATAAAGGGTGAAGATGCTTTAATTTTAATTCTATTAATGATTTTGAATTTTTAATTCCATGTTTTAAAGGGAAAAGTTTTGATTCTCCTTGACGAGGATAATAAGGAATATTTACTTCGCCATATTTAAAACCAGCAAGATAAGTTTTAATTTTTAATTCTTGTGATAATGGCATATCACCAGATTCAAGTTTAATTTTGTTTAAAATTTCTTTTTTGAAAATCATCATTCCTGATTGAGAGTCATTTGTTTTAAGTCCAAAGAGAATTTTAGTAAGAAAAGTTAAAAAATAATTACCTAAAATTCTGGTAAAAGGAAGTGAGTTTTTATTTTGTAAAGGAAAGCGAGAACAATTTAAAAAATCTAAATCATTTTTAATTAAATAATCAACCAATTCTAAAATTTTTTCTCCTGGATATTGACCGTCAGCATCTAAAGTTACAATAATATCACCTTGAGCAGTTTTAAAACCTTTTTGCAGAGCATAGCCATATCCTTGTTTTGTTTCTTTAATAACCTTAGCACCTAATTTTTTAGCAATTTCAGCAGTTTTATCAGCTGAATTATTATCGACAACTATAATCTCAAAAACCTCTTTAGGTATTCTTTTAATAGTACTTTCAATTCCTTTTTCTTCGTTATAAGCAGGTATAATAACTGAAATTTTCATAAAATCTACAAACTTAATTAAATCAATTTTAACATAAATTTTTGATTATAATTTTCTTATGACAAAAGTTTTAGTTACAGGAGGAGCAGG
The DNA here is from genome assembly GCA_002898235.1 of bacterium HR35. Taxonomy (GTDB): domain Bacteria; phylum Patescibacteriota; class Minisyncoccia; order UBA6257; family HR35; genus HRBIN35. The sequence continues at coordinate 210,906 of BEIL01000001.1, read as the reverse complement.
GTTTATTGGAAGTCATTTAGTTAATAGATTGATTAAAGAAGGGTATAAAGTTATTGTTATTGATAATCTTTCTAGTGGTAAAAAGGAGAATTTAAATCCCAAAGCTATTTTTTATAAAGTTGATATTTGTAATTTAGAAAGAATTTTACCTTTATTTAAAGGAGTTGATTATGTTTTTCATTTAGCCGCTAATCCTCATATTATTTTTTCTATAGAACATCCCATTGAAACACATAAAGTTAATGTTGATGGTACATTAAATATTCTTTATGCGAGTTATAAAAACAAAGTTAAGAGATTAATTTTCGCTTCAACTTCTGCGGTTTACGGAAAACAAAAAAATTTGCCTTTAAAAGAATCTATGATTCCTAATCCCATTTCTCCTTATGGATTACATAAATTAATAGGCGAATATTATTGCAAGATTTTCTCATCTCTTTATGATTTAGAAACTGTTTCTTTAAGATATTTCAACGTTTATGGTCCTCGAATGGATCCAGAAGGTCCTTATGCCTTGGTTATAGGAAGATTTTTAAAACTTAAAAAAGAAGGTAAACCATTGACGATATATGGAGATGGAAAACAAACAAGAGATTTTGTATATGTTGATGATGTTGTTGAAGCAAATATTTTAGCAATGAAAAGTAAAAAAGTTGGCAAAGGAGAGGTGATAAATATTTGTTATGGTAAAAATTATTCAATCAATTATATAGCTAAACTAATAGGAGGTAAAAGGGTTTATTTGCCTGCAAGAAAGGGAGAAATGAAACACACCTTAGGTGATAATTCTTTAGCAAGAAAACTTTTAGGCTGGAAACCAAAAGTAAGTTTAGAAGAAGGCATCGAGATTTGTAAAAAATCTTTTTTATAATTAGATAAAGGACTAAATAAAAGCTGATTTTAAAATGAAAAAACTCCTATTAATCTCAATAATTTTTATAGGATTTAGCTTAACTTTTGCTCAAACAGTTCAGGTTGATCAAAATCTTTTAAGGCAAATTGTGGAAATTTTACAAAAATTAATTCAACAATCTCCAAGCTACCAACCACAACCACCGATTCAAAAAGAAATAGAAACACTTGTTCCAACACCAGCAAATTTACCCAAAGGAATTCAACCAGCTATTCCAGAAAGCTCAGCTAATTTAACTCCTGAAGTCATTAAACCAATTTTGCCTGATGAAAATAAAGAAGATGATGTTATTATTCAACTTAATAATCTAAAAATAACAAGAATTGTAAAAGAACCAGGAATTGAAAATACAAAAGCAATCTTTTTTGTAGTTAGAGATATTGGTTGGAGATGTTTAATGTTTGAAACAGAAGAAAGTGAAAAATCTTTACCTTGTGTTTTAAATTTAAGAAAGCTAATTGCTTTTAAAGAATTAGCAATTAAAATTACTGATGATACAATTTTGCTTCAAAGGAATAGGCAAAGAGCAAAATTAGATGATTTTAATGTTGGTGATAAGATAAATGTTTATGGTTTTATGGATAGAGATAATTATGGAATTGAAGCTTTAATTGTAAGAAAAATAAGTTCAGCACCAATAAAAGAAGCAAAATTACGAGTTATTTCGCCTAATGGTGGAGAAATTTGGCCTATAGATTCTTATCAAAAAATAAGATGGGTAGCACCAAAAGATAAAACAGTAAGTATTTATTTGAAACATTATATTCCTTGCCTTTATACAAGACCAGCCTGTCTAATGCCTGAACCAATGCCAATAATTATTGCTGAAAATATTACTAATGCTGGTGAGTATCAATGGCAAGTTGGTTTTCAAAATAAAATATTAGAGCCAGGTAATTATCTTATCGAAATTATTGGTGATCAATCAAAAGAGGCTGATGAAAGCGATAAACCATTTCAAATTGTTTATACCAGTTCTTTAACTCCTCAAAAACCAATCTGTATTCAAGTTATCACTCCTGCTTATAATCCAAAAAATCCCTCAGAATGTAAAGAATTTCCAACACCCTGCGATGTTCCTGAGGGCTGGATAAAAACAAGCAAATGTCCATAAACAAAAGTAGAATTTACTGCTGATAAAAGTTTTATTATTGAATCTTACTGGCCCTTAAGCAATGTTAAAAAATCAGAATTAAAAATTATTGTAAAGTAGAAATAGTAACTAGAGCATAAGTAAATTCATTTTTAAAGGAAGGAATTTCGGGTTTTTCTATTTCTATTACTTCTATTTTTTCATCTGTTACAATCTCCCCCTCTTTGCTTAATTTACTCAAAAAATCAATTAAAAATTGTTTTTTGTGAGGATCTGAGAAAGCTTCACCTGCTAATATTTTTACTAATGCATCACAAAATTCTTCTTCAGCACTACTAGCTAAAAATCCGTAAGGTGATTCTACTGGACAAAGAGGTACTTCTTTTAGAGTACCTTTCTCTTTAACTAAAATCCACCCTAAACTAATCCATTCAGTTGAAATTCTATTTTCACAAGGCCTTGTATTATACCTATGAAAAGATTCATGAATTAATGTTCCTTCTAGGTTAGAAATCTTAGAAGAAACTCTATGAGGTCTTTCTTCAAAAGCTGCTGGATAAAGAAAAATAGCATTTAAATTACTTTTATATCTACCATTTATCTTTTCTCCTGTGGGTAAAGTTTTATCTAATTGGGGTAGAATTATTAAATGGTTTATACCTCTATTTTTATCTCTTAAAGAGAGTAAAAGTTTAAACCATTTTTTAATTATTTTTAATTCTTCAGCATTAAGTCTTTTATCTAAATAATTGGAAATTGTTATTTCATATTGTCCATATTTTATTTTTATTTGTTGTCTTGGCACTCCTCGTTTCAAAATATTTTCTCTTTCTTCTCTAATTCTATCAGCTTCTATTTCTAATCTGCTTCTTATCTGTTCTTCTAAATTTTCTTGAGGATCCACTACAATTACAACATCAGGAGATAATTCATTGTTATTAGTGTTATTAGTTAAAATAAACCTAAAATCTTTTATCTCTATGTTTTGAAGATTTTGAAGAATTCCTTCTGGGGTGAATGGTTGAATGTTAACTCTATTAAAAATAGATAAAATATTCTTAATTCTATTTCTAATAATAAGATTTCTAATAATAAGAAGAAGATGTGATGCAAGCTCTTTAAATTCTTGCTTTATTATAAATCCTATCCTTAAACTTTTTCTATCTCCATTTATCTCAATAAAAAAATAATTTTTTAAAAATGGAAAAAGGTTTATAATTTTTTGGTATAGACCTTCTATTTCTTCTAGAGATAATCTATTTAGAACCCCTTCTATTTCAAAATAAATTTCTTCGCCTCCTTCTTCAATTTCTCCGACTTGAATTTTTTCCGGAGTTAAATCCTTATTCTTTTTTTCTTCAAATCTTGAATCGATTGGCATTAGATTATTCGGGGCGGCGGGATTCGAACCCGCAATCTCCAGCACCCGAAGCTGGCGCCTTGCCATTAGGCCACACCCCGCTATTAATTCAATTTTATCATTTTTATATTTTCTTTTGATAATTTAAAATTAATTTATAATGGATTTTAAAACTTATCAAAAATTATCGAGAAAAACAGCAAAATATCCCCAGATAGGAAAAAGATTCATCTATCCTCTTTTAGGTTTGGCTGGAGAAACTGGAGAAGTTTTTGAGAAATTCAAAAAGCTCTTCAGAGACAGAAAGGGAAAGATTAATAAGGATTTTCTAGATGATATAGAATATGAATTTGGAGATATCTTGTGGTACCTATCTAATTTAGCTTCTGATTTAGGTTTATCTTTGGAAAAGATAGCTAAGAAAAATATTGAAAAAATTTTTGATCGTAAAAAAAGAAATAAGATTCATGGCTCTGGTGATTATAGATAAATTTAAAGATAGAGTAATAAAAGTAGTTAAAAAAATTCCTTCAGGAAAATTTTTAACTTATAAACAAGTTGCCAAATTAGCGGGTAAAGAAAAAGCTTTTAGAGTTGTTGGAAATCTGATGATGAGAAATAAAGATAAAAATGTTCTTTGCCATCGAGTAATTAAAAGTGATTATACTGTTGGTGGTTATTTGGGAAGAGAAGATTTAGATTGGTTGAAAGCAGCTTTACTTTTAAAAGAAGGAGCAATTGGAGTTATTCCAACTGATACAATTTATGGAATCTGTACTTCAGCTTTTAATAAAAAATCAGTAGAAAAAGTTTATAAGTTAAGGAAAAGAAATCTTAAAAAACCTTGTATAATTTTGATTTCAGATATTAAAGAATTGAAACTTTTTGGTGTTAAACTTAAAAATTGGCAAAAAAATATTTTAGAAAAAATTTGGCCTGCTAAAATCAGTGTTATTTTACCTTGTCAATCGAAAAAATTTTCTTATCTTCATCGCGGAACAAATACTTTAGCTTTTAGACTTCCTAAAGATAAATTTATTTTAAAAATTTTAAAAGTATCAGGACCACTTATTGCTCCTTCAGCCAATTGGGAAGGATATGAACCAGCAAAAACAATAAAAGAAGCTAAAAAATATTTCAATGATAAAGTTTTTTATCTTGATAGAGGAAAAATTGCTAGCGAAGCTTCGACTTTAATTGATTTAACTCAAAAAGAAATAAAAATAATAAGAAAAGGAGCTGATTATAGGAAAATAAAATTACTCTTAAGGAAAACTTTTTAATAAATTTTGGATATTATCTTCACCTTCAAAATCTAAAAATTGAATTAAATTTTCATCTGGAGTACTACCAACAGCAATATGCCAAGCTAAATATTTTTGACACTCTTCAGGACCTAGCATCTCAGTTAATTGGTTAAGACGTTTAAAGAATTCGTTAAAAAGCTCTTGGTTATTTCCTATATTATTAAAAATATTCCTTCTTAAATCTAATATATTTCTCACATAATTTTCATCAAAGTTTTTTCTTCTAGCAATTTCTAAAATATTTATTTGGTAATCACTATGTCCTCTTGTTTCTTTTTTTATCATTGCTAATAATAATTTTATTAAATTCTAAAGCATTTTCTATCGCATAACCCTCGGCGTCATTATTAAAATAGGCAAATAAAACTTTTGGTTTTAATTTTTTAATTTTTTCAGCATATTTTTTTAATTCTTTTTTTGAGTATTTTGAAGCAAAAAGAATTGGTTTGCCATGAAATCTAACATAAACTATATCAGTTGTTTTAACAAAATCAGTTGGCCAACGAGGAGAATCAGAAATAACAAAAATGATTTTTTCTTTTCTTAAAAAATTATAAACATCTTTAGTGAGTAAATTTTTATTTCTAATTTCAAGAGCAATAAGGGGTAATCTATTTTTAAAAACATTTTTAATAATAGTTTTAAATTTTTTAATAAATTTTTTTAAAACCTCTTTATCTTTGAAGCTTGGAGGTAATTGAATTAAGATTGGTCCTAAATTTTCTTTTAAAGCCGAGACATTTTCTAAAAAAGTTTTCAAAGTTTTTTCATCTTCTTTTTTAAGTTTTAATCTTCTTAAATGAGTAAAAAGTCGATAAAGTTTAACCGCAAAAAGAAAATCGTTTTTATTTTTTCTGCGTAGGTCGGAGATTTCATTTTTCCATTTTTCAAAAGTCGTTTTTTTAGTTAAATGGTAAAAACTAGTATTGATTTCAACGGTATTGAAATGTTTTGAATAGAATTTTAAAAAATTCTTAGAATCTAAATTTTCAGGGTAAAATTTTCCTCTCCAATGATAATACTGCCAACCCGAAGTTCCGATGTAAATTTTCATATCTTTATTATATAATTAAAACAAAACTTATTTTTGTAAATAGAGCTCAGTAATCAATGTTAATTAAAAAAATAGTCTATCAAGGAATACCTGGTTCTTTTAGTTATCTTGCAGGGATAAAATTTTTTGGAAACAAAAATAAATTTATTGGAACTGAAACTTTTAAAGAAATATTTGAATTGATTGATAAAAACAAGGCTGATTTTGGAATAATTCCTATTGAAAATTCAATTGCTGGATCTATTTATGAAAATTACGATTTGTTAAATAAATATCCAATTAAAGTTGTTGGTGAAATTTATTTAAGAATTATCCATAATCTTTTGGCGATTAAATTAAAAAATATTTCTAAGAGAAAGAGATTAAAACTTATTAAAAAAGTTTACTCTCACCCAAAAGCTTTAGAACAATGTAATAAATTTTTCGAAAAACATCCTTGGATAGAAAAAGTAAGTTTCAGTGACACTGCCGGAGCAGCTAAATTTGTGAGCGAACAAAAAAACCCTTCTTTGGGAGCAATTGCTAGTGAATTAGCTGCTAAGATTTATAATCTTGATATAATTTTAAGACACATAGAAGATGATAAAAACAACTACACTAGATTCTTAGTAATTACCAGAAATAACAGAAATATGAGATTAAATAATCCTGATAAATGCTCTCTGATTTTTAAACTTCCTCATCGACCGGGAAGTCTTTATCGCGCTCTTCAGCCTTTTGCTGAAAATAAAATTAATTTGACTAAAATTGAATCAAGACCAATAATCGGAAAACCCTTTGAATATATTTTTTATTTAGATTTTGATTTTGTTGGGAAAAAATTAAATGAGATTTTAAAGGTAATAAAAGAATTTAAAAAAGTAGCCGAAGAAGTTAAGATATTAGGATTCTATTCAAAAGGAAAATTTATAAAATGATCAAATCGCTAAGAAAAAAAATAGATAAAATAGATAAAAAAATAATAAAGTTTTTAGAGAAAAGAATTTTGTTAGTCGAGAAAATAAATAAAGTTAAAGAAAAGAGAAAGCTAAGTTTGACTTCCTCCAGAAGAGAAGAAGAAATTATCAATAACTTAAAAAGAATAGCTCAAAATGATTTTTTAAAAGAAAACATTTGGGAAATCTATAGTAATATTTTTACTTTAAGCAAAAAACAAAGATCATTTTTTAGATTTCCTCAATTAGATTTTAAAAATATAGGCATAATTGGTTTAGGGATTATTGGTGGCTCGATGGCTAAAGCTTTAAAATTGAAAGATAAGAATCTAAATGTTTTTTCAATAAAAAGAGACGATAAAGATATAAAAGAAGCATTAAAAGAAAAAATAATTGATAAAGTTTATGATTTAAAAGAATTAATTTTTAAAAGCGACTTAATTGTTTTGGCAACTCCAATAGAACATATAATTCCTTGGGCTTATGAAATAAAGAAGAATCTAATCTTTGACAAAAAATTAATAGTAATTGATGTTGGAAGTGTTAAAGAAAAAATTGCTTTAGAATTTGAAAGATTGACTGATGATAAGTTAGAGTTTTTAGCAACTCATCCTATGGCTGGTTCTGATAAAAGTGGCTTTTTATTTTCTAAAGCAACCCTCTTCATTAATTATCCCTGGATAATAACACCTCATTCTAAAAATAAAAAACTAACAATCAATAAAATAAAAAATTTAGTTAAATTTTTAGGAGCAAAACCAAAATTATTATCTCCAGCTGAACACGATAAAATAGTTGCTAAAGTTTCTCATTTAGTTTTTCTAATTTCAGCTTTGCTCTTTGCTTATGCTTATGAAACAAATAAAAAAAGCTTAAATTATAGTGGAACAGGATTTAAAACAACTACTCGACTTACAAGTGGAAATCCTTTTATGCATTGGCAAATTTATTTTAATAATAAAAAGAATATAGATAAAGAGTTAAAAAATTTTATAAAATTTTTAAAGAGTTCAAAAATTGATTTGAATTTCTTCTTAAAATATAAAATTTTGAGGGATAAAATTATAAAAAGTGATTTTTAAGAAAGATAAAAAATGAAAAATAGTTATAGTTTAAAAAATAAAAAAGTTTTGATTTTAGGATTAGGGGTTTTAGGTGGTGGACTAGCAACTGCAAAGTGGTTTTTTAAAAAAGGAGCAAAATTAAGAGTTACTGATTTGAAAACAAAAAAAGAGCTTAAAAAATCGATTGATAAACTCAATAAATTTATTAATTCAAGTTCCATATTAAGCCAATATAAATCCTTATCTAAAGAAAATATCCGCGTTAATCCACGTAATAATTATCCGCGTAAATCCGTAGTTAGATACATTTTAGGCAAACACCGCAAAGAAGATATTGATTGGGCTGATATTATTGCTGTTAATCCTGGTGTAAGTTATAAAAATGAATTAGTTAAATATGCTTTAAGTAAAAATAAAGAAGTTGTTAATGATTGTTATTTGTTTTTTAAATATGCTAAAGGTGATATTATTGCTATTACTGGCACAAGAGGAAAAACAACGACAACAACTTGGATTTATGAATTGTTGAAAAACGCAGACTTCCGCAGATTTGATGCAGACTTACGCAGATTAAATAAAAAAAATATTCTTTTAGGAGGAAATCAACCTGATAAGGGTTTATTAAAAATTCTTGATAAAACAAAAGAAAATTCTGTTAGTGTTTTAGAGCTTTCCTCTTTTCAGTTAGAGTTTTATACTCAAAATTTAAAGGCACCGAAAATTGCTATTATTACTTGTCTTTTGAGAGATCATTTAAATCGCTATGAAAATATGGAAGAATATGCTAAAGCTAAAGCTAATATATTTATTAATCAAAAAAAAGATGATTATCTTATCTTAAATTATGATAACCAATGGACAAAATTTTTTCTTAAATTAAAACCAAAAAGCCAAGTTTATTTTGTTTCTTTAAAACCGTTACCTAAAAATTTAAAAGGAGCATTTATTAAAAATAATAATTTGATAATTCGAGATGAAAAAGACATTGAAATTTTCGATACGCAGACTAACGCAGACATAACATATTTTCGAGAAATTTATGGTGAACATAATGTTTATAATCTTTTGTTTGCTGTTTTAGCTGTTTATCTTTATTTAAAGGATAAAAGCTTAAATATTGAAAAATTTAAAAAATATCTTCAAAAACAAATTTTTAAACTTAAAACTCCACCATTTCGTCAAGAAATAGTTTATCAAAATAAAAATTTAATCATAGTTAATGATTCAGCAGCAACAACTCCTGATGCTACAATAGCGGCAATAAGAAGATTCGGGCAGAACTTAATTTTAATCACTGGTGGAACGGATAAAAATTTAGATTTTAAAGAATTGGCTAAAGAAATAAAAAATAAAATTAAGCCAGAAAATTTATTTTTACTTAACGGAAGTGCAACAAAAAAATTAATTGATGAACTAAAAAAATTAAAATACCCCATAAAAGAAGAAAATATTTTTGAAGATTTAAAAAAAATAGTTTTTAGGATTTTAAATCAATACAAATCTTATTTTCATCTTTATAATAATCAGCGTTTATCCGTTTACAAAAAAAGAATCAGCGTTTATCCGTTTAATAATCCGTATGAATCCGTAGTTATTCTTTTTTCTCCGGCTTCAGCTTCCTTTGAAAAATTTAAAAATGAATTTGATCGAGGTAAAAAATTTAATAAGTATATTCGTCAATTTTGCCAAGTATAAATTTTTTCCTCAAAGTTTTTATTTTTAAATTTATCAACAATTTCTAAATTAATTAAAGGCGTTGGTTGAAGAATATAAAGATCGCTTTCATTATTAATTGTTTCAGCACCAGTATATTTATTAAAATTTTTTTGTTATAATAAAACAATGGATAAAACTTTAAGAAATTCAATAATTATTAGCTTGTTTTTGTTTATTGTAGCTTGTTTCTGGTTTGTTTATGAATATAAAAATATTCATCAACCCCAAAGAACATTTTCAGTTACTGGTGAAGGAAAAGAAATTGCTGTTCCGAATATCGCTGAAATAAGAATTGGTGTTATTACTGAAGGTAGTGATTTAAAAACTTTACAACAAGAGAACTCTGACAAGATGAATAAAATTATAAACTTTCTTAAAGCTCAAGGCATTAATGAGAAAGACATTAAAACAGAAAATTATTCAATTACTCCTAAATATGATTACACGCTTTCTCCTTATAAAATTGTTGGCTATACAATTAGTCAAAATTTAGTGGTTAAGATTAGAGATTTATCTAAAATTGGTGAAATACTTGAAGGAGCAGTTAAAAATGGTGCTAATAATGTTTCTGGGCCTAATTTTACCATTGATGAACCTAAAGTTTATTTAGAAAAAGCAAGAGAAAGAGCAATTTTAGATGCTAAAGAAAAAGCCGATAAGATTGCCAAAACCGCCGGATTTAAATTAGGAAAAATTATAAGCATTAACGAATTATCAACCCCCGAAGTAATTCCTTTATACACTCTTGGTTTAGAAAAGCTTGAATTAAAAACAACCCCTCAAGTTGAACCAGGTTCCCAAGAAATTAAAGTGCAAGTAAATATAACTTTTGAAATAAGGTAAAAATTAAGGTATTTCTTAGGGCTTGATTTAAAATGTTATAATATGGTATAATTTAAAATAGAACTCTCGAAAGGAGGGGATGGCCAAAAAAAATAAAAAAGAATATAGGTGTGCAGGGGGAGAACCACAAGGGAGGGGGCTGGCCACCCACCTCCCTTTTTTTGTTAAATTAAAAAATTAAATAACTTTTATTATAATTTCTCTTTCTCTTGGTCCATCAAATTCAATTAAAATCACCCTTTGCCAAGTACCTAAAATTAAATTTTTATTTTCAAAAGGAATAAAAAGGGAAGTGCCAACAACTGAAGATAGAAAATGATCAGGAAAATGTTCAGGGTTATGAGGATGAATATATTTTGCTTGAGGAGTAATTTTTTCAAAAGCAATTAGATAATCCTTATCAGCACCAGGATCCAAATCGGCAGTAGTTAAAGCACAGGTTGTATGTAAAGCAAAAAGAAAAATTAGACCACTTTCTTTATTTTGTTTTTCTAAAAATTCATTTATTTTTTCAGTTATATCAATAATCTCTTTCTTTTTATTAGTTTTTACTTTTAAAATCATTGTTTTAATTTTATTTTAAAAAATTTGAAAATTTATTAAGAAATAGTAAAATAATTTTAAAATGGCTGGAATCAAAAATGACGAATGGATAAAACATATGGCAAGAAAGCATAAAATGATTGAGCCTTTTGTTGAAAAGCTTGTTAAAAAAGGAAAAGTTTCTTATGGACTTTCAAGTTATGGTTATGATATGAGAGTTGCTGATGAATTTTATATTTTTCATAATGCTTATCCAACTGAAATTATTGATCCTAAAAATGCAAAAGAAACATATTTTATCAAACATAAAGGTAAATTTTGTATTATTCCTCCTAATTCATTTGTTTTAGCTCGTTCAGTAGAATATTTTAGAATCCCGAGAAATGTTTTAGCTATTGTTTTGGGTAAATCAACTTATGCTCGTTGCGGAATTATTGTTAATGTAACTCCTGGAGAACCATGTTATGATGATAAAACGGAAGTTTTAACTTTAGATGGTTGGAAAAAATTTAAAAATTTAAAGAAAACCGATTCAGTGGCCACCCTAAATTCGAAAGGAGAATTAGAATATCAACCAATCTTAAAATTTCATCGATTTAAATATAAGGGAGAATTAATTCAAATTAAAAATAAAGTTATTGATTTGGCTATAACCCCAGATCATTTCCTTTTAGTAAAGAAAAGATGGAGAAATTATTTTGAATTTATTAAAGCTAAAAATGTATACGGTAAGTATAACTATGAATTAAAAAGAGATGCAAAATGGAAAGGTAAGAGAGTAGAATATTTTTATTTACCAAAAGCTTTAGATGAAAAGTTATTTTCAAGATATAGAAAAGAAAAAGATATTTTAGATGTTTTGAATTCGACTAAAACAAAAGTAAACTCTTTGATGCTTTATAAAGCATTACCCAATAAATTTTCTTATAGAACTTTTAATCAGATTTTAAATGGTCTTTATGAAAAAAGACTACTAACCAAAGAAGTTTCTTATTTAAGGAGAAGGATTGGAGCTAATAAAATTTATATTTGGGATATTAAAAGAGAAGCTCTTCAGGCTCTAAATAATATTTATTTTTCTCCGATTAAAATAAAGATGAATGATTGGCTTCGATTTTTTGGTATATGGATAGCAGAAGGAAGTGCTTATATTGATAAAAGAAAAGGAAATTACGTAGTAAAGATAGCTTGTTTTGATTGTAAGAAAAAGAGTTTAATTAAAAAATGGCTTAAGAAATTACCATTCAAGTTTTTTGAGACCAAAGAAGGTTTTGTTATTTTGAATAAATCTTTATGTTTATACTTAAAACAATTCGGACACGCATATCAAAAATATATTCCTACAGAAATAAAAGAATTATGCCCCCAACAATTAAAAATTTTGATTAAAGCTATGATGTTGGGAGATGGTAACTTGCAGACACAAACTTACACAACTAGCTCTAAGAAATTAGCTGATGATCTGCAAGAAATAATACTTAAATGTGGTTATACAAGCATAATAAGAAAAGTTGGGAAAGAAAAAAGAGAAAGATATCTAAAAGGACATCTTATTAAATCTAACTATCCAGCTTATAAGATTAGAATAAATAAAACAAATTTAACTCCTAAGATTTACAAACATTCCTTTTCAAAATTTTATTACGAGGGTTATGTTTATGACATCACTGTACCTAATCATACTCTTTATGTAAGAAGAAATGGTAAACCTTGTTGGTCAAGCAATTGTTGGGAGGGACATTTCACGATAGAAATTTCCAATACAACGCCACTTCCAGCAAAAATTTATGCTAATGAGGGAATTGCCCAAGTTATCTTTTTAGAAGCAGATGAACCATGTAAAATTTCTTATGCTGATCGTAAAGGAAAATATCAAGGTCAAAAAGGAATAACTTTACCAAAAGTAGATAAATGATTATTAAAAGAATAAATCAAAATCAATTTTTATTAAGAATTGAACCTGAGGAAGAATTATTTACTGCTTTATTAAATTTTGCTAAAAAATACAAAATTAATTCGGGATTTTTTTATGGAATTGGTGCGAGTAAAAAATGTTTAATTGGAAGGTATAATGAAAAGAAAAAAGATTATGATTGGTTTGAAATAAAAAAGCAGATGGAGATTGGAAGTTTAATTGGTAATTTAACTTTAAAAGAAAACCATCATTATTTACATATTCATGCCACTTTAGGTGATAAAAGTTTAAAAGCAATTTCAGGCCATTTAAAAGAACTTATAGTTTTTCCTACCTGTGAAATAATGTTTTTTGCTTTTAAAAATAAGGTAAAAAGAGAATTTGATGAAATAACAAATTTATTTTTAATAAATTAGAATGTTTCAATTTATCGATGAAACAATAATTAAATTACTAAATAAAACTTGGCAACCTTTAGCTCGAATTTCTCTTTTTATTGTTTTCTTTTATTTTGGCCTTTTAAAAGTTTTAGGTTTTAGTCCAGCAACTCCTTTGGTTGAAGCTTTGTTTCAAAAAACTTTAAATTTCTTTCCTTTTAGTTATTTTATTATTTTCTTTGGTTTATTTGAAATGCTTATTGGTTTAACTTTTATTATTCCCCGTTTCGAAAGATTAGCAATTTTTCTTTTAATTATTCATATGATAACAACCTTTATGCCTTTGGTTTTACTTCCTCAAATAACTTGGCAAAAATTTCTAGTTCCAACTTTAGAAGGGCAATATATTATTAAAAACTTAGTGATAATTTCCTTAGCTTTTGTAATTGGCGCTCATCTTAGGAAATTTGAATAAATGTACTTTTTAGGAGATATAGGTGGAACAAAAACAAGATTAGCATTTATTGATAAAGTTTCTTTAAGTTCAAATCAAGTTTATAAAAAACTAAAGCAAAATACTAAAATTTTTAATACTCCTCAAAAATATGAAGATTTTTTGGAGTTAATTAAAAATTACATTTTGCATAATTTCTCGTCAGTTTTGCGCGGTTCTGCGTTAAAAATTTGTTTTGGTTTTGCTGGTTTATTTGATAAAAAGAAAGAAAAGTTAATTTATGCTCCAAACTTAAAAGATTATATTGGAAGAAATCTGAAAAAAGACCTTGAAAAAATATTATATCAGTGTTTATTTGTGTTAAAAAACAATATCCGCGTTAATCCGTATAATAATCCGCGTACATCCGTGGTTTTAGAAAATGACGCTGCTTTAGCTGGTTTAGGAGAAGCATATTTTGGAGCAGGGAAGAATTTTAATAGTTTCGGTTATATAACTTTAGGGACAGGAATTGGTGGAGTGAAAATAGTTAATAAAAATTTTGATGATAATGTTTTTGGTTTTGAACCTGGACATTCATTTATTTTGATTCAAAATAAAACTAACAAGATTTTGCCATTTGAAATTGAAGAACTTTTTGGCGGTAAAAGTTTAGAAAAAATTTTTAAGAAAAAACCAGAAGAAATAAAAGATAAGAAAATTTGGGATGATTTGAGTAAAATATTAGCAATCTTTTTAGTTAATGTTTCAATTTTTTGGTCTGTTGATAAAATTATTTTAGGCGGAAGCTTAATTAAAGCTCTTAATTTTAAAAACTTAATTAAATATACAAAAAATTTTTATCCTTTGCCTATTAATTTAAAACTAATAAAAGCTCAAGGCGGTGATTTATCTGTTCTTTTAGGTTGTTTGGTTTCTTTAAGAAATAATTTATAATAAAAAGAAATGAGAAAATTAATTATAGTTTTAAGTCTCTTTTTTATTTTTGAAATAGTTTTTGCTCAGTCATTGTCTGTTCCTGATCCAGAAATAAATCAAATATTTTTAAAATTGATGTCTTTTGTTTATAAACTAAATTATTTTGACCAAAAAATTAGCTTAGCTAAAATGGAGATTACTAATCCTACTTCTAAATCAAAATTTAGGCCTGCTAGCTTTCTTGAACTCCGTTGGAATTTAATTTTTAGAGAACCTCTAACAAAAAGCGAACAAACTGACCCTGACTACATTTTGCCCTATTCTTGGAAAATAGCTCTTTATAATTTCGAAATTTCTAACCAACCATTAAAAGAAGACATTCTTCCTTTTGACCTTAGAGGAAGATATAACTATCGTTTTGAAATTCCTTTTAATTTTACTCCTTCTAATAAGTATCTCTGGATTATAGAATTAAGAAACAATTTTTCAAATAGAGTCCTTAAACGAGCTGAATCACAAACTTTCCAAATAATTCCTTTTGAAACTTCTCAAATTAAGCTTGAAAGCTATAATGGTTATCTCCTTAAACTGCCATCAAAAACTTTTGATGATTTTGAATTTATTTTAATTACTTCCAATCAGATTTACTTTTTGAAAGCAGAAAATATCAATCTAAATAATTTTATTAACACTTTTGTTAAAGTAAAAGGCAGAAAGATGCCGACTTTAAATAGAGATCTTAGTTTTATTGAAGTAGTAAGTATCACTCCTTATAGATAGAATGACAAAACTCTTTGTTGTCCCCACCCCTATAGGCAATTTAAATGATATTACTTTAAGATCACTTGAGGTTTTAAAACAAGTTGATTATATTTTTTGCGAAGATACAAGAAGAACAAAAATTTTACTCGATCATTATGATATTAAAAATAAGAAATTAATTTCTTATTTTGCTCCCAAAGAAGAAAAGAAAATTCCCCAACTTTTAGAAATTTTAAAAAATTATAATGCGGCTTTAGTAGTTGATGCTGGTATGCCTTTAATTTCTGATCCTGGTTATAAATTAGTTAAAGCTTGTTTAGAAAATAATATTCAAATTGAAGTCTTGCCAGGACCAAGTGCTTTTTTAACTGCTTTAATTGGCTCTGGATTGCCAACCGATAAATTTTTGTTTTTGGGCTTTTTACCTAAAAAGGGATTGGAAAATTATTTTAGCAAAATAAAAGAATTAGAAGTAACAATTGTTTTTTATGAATCACCAAAGAGATTGTTAAAAACTTTAGAAATCATAAAAAAAATTTTTGGTAATTGTCAAGTTGTTATTGCTCGAGAAATTTCTAAAATCTACGAAGAATATCTAAGAGGAAATATTAATGAGATAATTGAAAAATTGGAAAATAAAAAATTAAAAGGAGAAATAACTATAATTGTTCGAGCTTAATAATGAAAATTAAAATTCTTTTTCTTTCAATAGTTTTTATTTTGATTTTGTGGGTTATAAAACTTTTTTCTACTTTACCGAGAGTTTACTTTATAAATTTAGAAAATAAAATAAGTGTAGTTTCAACTAATAAAATAAAACCTAAAATTTGCGAATTTAGAGTTTGGGAAATAAATTTATCTAAAAACCAAATTTATTTTTTTGAAAATTGTGAATTAAAAGAAGTCTTTCCAATTGCTTATCAAGCACCAGAAGGAGTTTGGTATCAAACACCGACAGGTTATTTTCGGATTGGAGTTAAAAAAGAAAAACATATTTCTTCATTATTTCCAGTATATATGAATTATGCTGTTCAAATTTATGAAGATTTTTTTATTCATGAAATTCCTTATTACTTAAATGGAGAAAGAGTAAGAACTGATTTTACTGGCGGTTGTATTAGATTATGGAATAAGGTAGCTCAAGAATTTTTTAGAAAAGTAAAAAGCGGAGATTTAGTAATTATTTATAAAGATTTAGATGATATTGTTTTAAATAAAAAATTCGTTCTTCCTGTGAATAAAAATGAATTTTATATTAGACAAAGATTTAATAGCCCTGTAAGAACTGCTTGGTCGAATAGTAAAGATAGAAGAGTAGATTATCTTCAGCATGCTGGAGTTGATTTAGCGCCTAATCCTGATGCTCAAGATTTAAATGTTTATAATATTTATGATGGTAGGATTGCTAAAATAGTTAAAAATGGATATAATGATCATGGACTAGGAAATGTAGTAATTGTTGAACATTTAATTGAAGATAAAAAAATTTATTCTCTTTATGCCCATTTAGCTCAAATAAGAGAAAATTTAAAAGAAGGCGATTTTATTAAAAAGGGAGATATAATTGGTAAAGTTGGTGCTACTGGTTATGGTTGTAATTATTGGAGAATCTGGGAAGATGGATGTGATAAAAAAGGCAAATTAGACATCCATTTACATTTTGAGATTAAAAATAAGCCGGTTTTAGAAAATCCTTTTATGGCAAAATGTTTAATTAATGGTGAATATAAAAATTGTTATGGTTATGTTCCTGATAATCCAGATAAGTTTGGCTATTTAGATCCAATTAAATTTTTAAGTCAATGAAATACTTGGCTATTACAGAATACGCAACAGAAGAATTAATTAAGATATTTGCCAAAGAAACAGTTAACCTTCCAGAAGATAAAGCAAAAGATTTTTTTCATCCTCCAGAAGATTATTTGCTTGCTATAGATTCGCCTCCTATTTTTGTAGTTGCTGATGGTGTTACTTTGAATTTTAAAAAATTAATTGAAACTAATCAAAAATATCCAAATCCTTCACCAGCAGGTATAGTGGCTAAAATATTTTGTGAAGCTGTTATTAAAATAGGAGCAAAAAAATATGACAATCTTAATGAAAAGGAAATTGTTGAAATTTTTAAAGCAGCTAATAATGAAGTAAAAAAGTATAATGAAAAAGTGGGGAAAAGCGAAATTTGTGGAAATATAACTGGTTTTTATGCTGCAACTGGTGCTTTTTTAATCATTAAAGAAAATAAAGTTTATTGGGCGACTATTTGTGATTCATTTGTGGCGCATTTTGATAAAGATATGAAATTAAAATTTATATCTTCTGGAAATTGTTCTCCTTACGCAGTAATTAATGGTGAAGATAGAATGGCAAATTATTTAGAAAAGGGTGTTCTTTATTTAGAAAAAGATGACCGTCTTTTTGTTTTTACTGATGGTTTTGAAAATTATATGAAAGATGAAAATTTTTTAAAAATTTTTAAAGATTGGGACGATGGTTTAAGAGAGAAAATAAAACAATATTCTGAAAAAATGAATTTACAAGATCCTCGAAAATACGGCAAAGAGCGGTCTCTTATTGCTGTTTTGTTTAATTGAAGTTACTTGACAAATATTTTTTATTTATGATAAAATTACAACCATATAATATGGTAATTTATTTATTCCTTATAAATTTGATTTCTATTATTATTTTGGCCGGGATTATGGCCCGACCTAGTATTTTATTTTAATCTGAAATAACCTATATTCTCTCAAATAAAATACTAGGCCGGGTCATTCCGGCCTTTTTTATTTTAGGTCGAAATTAATTAAAAGAATAATAAAAATGGACGACAAGAACAACAATCCAAATACTACAAATACTAGCGGAAGTGAACAAAAACCAGAAACATATCCTGTAGAAGAAGATGTAAGGGAAGTAATGGATGATATGCAAAGGGCTTTAAATTAATAGAAATTAACTAGTCTCTTTTTGATTAAAGGTAGATTAAAATCTAAAAACAAGGTCGGAATGGCCCGTTTTTTATTTTGGCTAAATTTTTAGTTATAATAATTTAAAGAAATATTTAGTAATATCGTCGCCCCCGTAGCTCAATTGGTAGAGCAGGGGCCTCTTAAGCCCAAGGTTGCAGGTTCGAATCCTGCCGGGGGCAAATTATGGATTTTTTAACTGAGTTGAAAAAAAGAAATTTAATTTATCAAGCAACTCCTAATATTGAAGAATTTTTTAAGAAAAAAGGAACACTTTATTTAGGTGTTGATCCAACATCTGATTCTTTACATTTAGGAAATTATTTAGGTTTATCGCTCTTAAAAAGGTTTTATTTAAATGGTTTTAATATTATTATAATTTTGGGAGGAGGAACAGCTAAAATTGGTGATCCAAGTGGAAAACTCAAAGAAAGACCTATTTTGCCATTAGATGTTTTGGAAAAAAACAAGAAAAAAATAAGAAAACAGATTTTAAAGTTTTTACCTATTGATAATAAAAAAGTTAAACTTATAGATAATTCTAAGTGGTTGGACAATTTGAAATTGATGGAATTTTTAAGAGATATAGGAAAATTTATGAGTGTAAATTCAATGCTTGATTTAGAATTTGTGAAAGAAAGGTTGAATGCTCAAGAAATGCTGTCTTTTGCCGAATTTACCTACCAACTCCTTCAAGCTTATGATTTTTATGTTCTATTTGAAAAATATGGTTGTCAAATGCAAATTGGCGGTTCAGATCAATGGGGAAATATAATTCAGGGAATAGAGCTTATAAGAAAAAAAACAAATCAAGAAGCTTATGGTTTAGTTTATCCCCTTTTGATTGATCCTAAAACTGGAAGAAAATTTGGAAAAACAGAAGCAGGTGAAACTCTTTGGCTTGATCCTCAGAAATTTCATCCCTTTAGAATGTATCAGTTTTTGATTAATCTTGATGATGATTTGGCAAAAAATCTTTTATATTTTTACTCTTTTAAAAAATTAGAGGAAATAGAAAAAATAATAGAAGAGGGCGAAAAAAATAAGGAATTAAGAATTATTCAAAAAAAATTAGCCGAAGAAATTGTTATCTCACTTTATGGCGAAAAAGTTTTTCATCAAGTTTCAGAAATAACTAACATTCTTTTTAATAAAAACTTTGAAGATATCACTTTAAAAGAAATTAAAATCTTAAAAGATGCTATCCCAACAAAGAAATTTAATAAAAATACACCCCTGGAAGAAATTTTAGTAGAGCTCAATTTAGCAAAATCTAAATCAGAAGCAAGAAATTTATTGAATAATGTTAAGGTTTTAGAAAGAGGCGGATATCTATTAATCAAAAAAGGGAAAAAAGACTTTGGTTTAGCAGAGTTTTAGTTTTAAAATAGATTCCGAAATGCCAAAATACATTTTTGTCTGCGGTGGAGTAATGTCAGGAGTTGGTAAAGGCATTGCTACCGCTTCAATTGCTAAAATTTTATCTTGGTACGGCTATAAAGTAACCTGCATTAAAATTGATCCTTATGTTAATGTCGATGCTGGAACAATGAATCCATTAGAACATGGTGAAGTGTTTGTTTTAAAAGATGGAACTGAATGCGATCAAGATATGGGCCATTATGAAAGATTTTTAAATCAGGAACTTACGAAAGTAAATTATATGACAACTGGTAGTGTTTATCTTTCATTAATTCAAAAAGAAAGAAGTTTATTTTTTGATGGCAAATGCGTTGAAGTTGTGCCCCATGTTCCTTTAGAGGTGATTGAAAAAATTAATCGAGCTCAAAAATTGACTCAAGCTGAAATTGTGATTACTGAAATTGGTGGAACAGTTGGTGAATATCAAAACTTATTATTTTTAGAAGCGGTTAGAATTTTAAAGCTTAAAAATCCAAAAGATGTTCTTTTAGTTTTAGTTAGTTATTTGCCTTATCAAGGAGAAGGAATGGAACTTAAAACAAAACCAACCCAGTATGCCATTAGGACACTTAATTCTGCAGGTCTTCAACCTGATTTTGTTTTAGCTAGAGCTCTTTTTCCTTTAGATGAAGTTAGAAGAGAAAAAATTTCTTTTAACTGCGGTATCTCAAAAGATAATATAATTTCAGCTCCTGATGAAAAAGTTGTTTATAAAATTCCTTTAAATTTTGAAAAAGAAAAAATGGGAATAAAAATTTTAAAAGCTTTAAATTTAAAACCAAAGAAAAAGAAAACAAATGATTTTTTGAGGTGGCAGAAGGAAATAATCAAAATAGAAAACTTAAAGCAAGAGATTAAAATAGGTATTGTCGGCAAATATTTCAAAACAGGTAATTTTGTTTTAGCAGATGCTTATATTTCAGTTATTGAAGCAATTAAACATGCAAGCTGGTCTTTAGGCTATCAGCCGAAAATTGATTGGTTAAATTCTGAAGAATACGAAAAAGATAAGAGTAAATTGGAAGAATTAAAAAATTATAATGGAATTATTATTCCTGGTGGTTTTGGTTCTCGAGGGGTAGAAGGTAAAATTTTAGCCATTAAATATTGTCGTGAAAATAAAATTCCTTTATTAGGTCTGTGTTATGGTCTTCAATTAATGGTTGTTGAATTTGCTCGTAATGTTTGTGGTTTAAAAGACGCTCATACTACTGAAGTAAATCCTAAAACAAAATACCCAGTAATTGATATTTTAGAAGAACAAAAGAAATTATTAAAAGAAAAATTATATGGAGGGACAATGAGGCTTGGTGATTGGGAATGTGAGATAAAAAAAGGGACAATTGCGTGGAAAGCTTATAAAACAACAAAAGTTTTAGAAAGACACAGACATCGATATGAAGTTAATACTAAGTATCATAAAATTTTACAAAAGAACGGTTTTATTTTTTCTAGTACATCGCAAAATGATTTATTAGTTGAAATTGGAGAATTACCACAAAACATTCATCCTTTCTTTTTAGGAACCCAGTTTCATCCAGAATTAAAATCAAGATTTTTGCATCCCCATCCGTTATTTATTGAATTTATAAAAAAGAGCGCTGAAAATAAAACTTAAAGCTTATCATTAGCAATTTCTTCCCTTATTTTTTCAAAAAATCTTTCCATTAAATAAAGATTATGATAAGTTGCTAAAACAGAAGCTAGTATTTCTTTTTCTTTAAAAAGATGATGAAGATAAGCTTTAGTGAAATTCTGACAAACATAACAGTTACATTTTTGATCAACTTTTTCAAAATTTTCTTTGTAAATATTTTTTTCTATATCAATAATTGTTAAAAAGTCTTTTAAATTATTTTCATCATTAATTTGATAAAGCCAGCCAGTTCTAGCTATTCTTGTTGGTTCCGAACAATCAAAAGTATCAATTCCATAAACCACTAAATCAATAATATCATCAATTCTTCCAACGCCTAAAAGATGAACCGGTTTATCTTTAGGTAAATAATCACTAATCCAATTTACAGCTAATCTCATTTCTTCTTTGCTTTCACCAACAGAAACCCCGCCAACGGCTATTCCATCAACTGGTTGATTAATAACAAATTTCGCTGATTCTTTTCTTAAATCTTCAAAAACCGATCCTTGAATTATTCCATAAATGTATTGATAATTTTTTTTGTTTTTAGAAAAATAATCAAGGCATCTTAAAAGCCAACTATGAGTTCTTTGGGTAGCTTTTTTAGCATAATCGTAAGTTGTTGGATAGGTAATACATTCATCAAAAGCCATTACAAGATCAGCTCCAATTTTTATTTGATAATCAATTGATTTTTCGGGAGTAAATTCTAATTCTTTGTTATTAAAATTTGACCTAAAAACAACTCTATCTTCCTCAATTTTTACTAAAATTGTTTCTTCGTCATTTCTTAATTTAACTCTCTTTTTTTGTGCTAAAGAAAAAACTTGAAAACCACCAGAATCGCTCATTAAAGGTAAATTTAAATTAGCATATTTATGAATACCGCCAGCTTTATCAATTATTTCAGCTCCTGGATGATTAACAAGATGATAAGTATTAACAAAAGCTAACTGAATCCCTATTTCTTTAAAAAATATTTGAGGTAAAGCTTTAATAGTTCCCTTAGTGGCAACAGGAACAAAAGCTGGAGTTTTAATTTCTCCATGAAAAGTTTTAATAATCCCTAATCTAGCTTTTGATTTTTTTGAAAATTTTATTACTTCAAACATTTTTGATTAAATAATTAACATTGCATCGCCGAAAGAATAGAATCTAAATTTATTTTTAATAGCTATTTCATACAGTTCTTTTAAATGTCTTTTTGAATTTTTAAATTGCAAAAAAGCTTCAACAAGCATCATTAAACTTGATTTAGGCAAATGAAAATTAGTAATCAAGCCATCAACTAATTTAAATTCAAAAGGAGGAAAAATAAAAAGTTCAGTTGTTCCAATTGCTTTTTTGTTTTTAAATTTTAATTTTTTCCGAGCAATTGTTTCTAAAAGCCGGGTAGTAGTTGTTCCTACAGCAATTAATTTTTTATTTTTTTTAAGTTTTAGAATCTGCTGATAAACATCTTCATTTATTTCCCAATATTCTTGATGAAGTTTTTTCTTCTTAATATTTTTTTCAGTTACTGGACTAAAAGTTCCTAAACCAACATGAAGAGTAACAAAAAAATGCTTAATTTTCTTTTTCTTTAATTTATTTAAAACTCTTTGAGTAAAATGAAATGAAGCAGTTGGCGCTGCCACCGATCCCTCTTTCTTTGCAAAAATAGTTTGATATTTCTTTTTTGCCTCTTGTTTGGTTAAAGGAGTTTTTTTAAGATACGGAGGTAAAGGAGCTTCGCCATAAGTGTTAAGAAGTTTTAGAAATTCTTGGAAATCAAAATTAATTTCGAAAGTAAAAATATTTTTTTCTTGAGAAATAGCAATTAAAAATTTTTTCTTTTCAGGAAAATAAACCTTTTGACCCACTTCTAATTTTCGATCAACTATCCCTCTAATTTTATTAATTCTACTATAAATTATTTCATTAATTAGAAAAAGAATTTTAATTTTTCCCCCTGTTTCTTTTATCATTTCTATTCTCGAAGGCAAAACTTTAGTATTATTAAAAACTAAAAAACAATCTTTAGATAAATATTTATCAAGATTAAAAAATTTATCAAACAAAATTTTATCTTCTTTGACAGAATAAATAAAAAGCCTTGAAAAATCTCTTGGTTTAGCTGGTTCTTTAGCAATTAATTCTTCGGGTAGATTATAATCATAAAGAGAAAAATCATAAACCATTATAAGATATTTTATAATCAAAAATTTTTATTTTTCGGTTTATTTTTAATAAAATAAACTGAAAATGAAGTTTTTCGTTATTTCTCTTGGAGGAAGTTTGGTTGTTCCTCAAGAAATTGATTTTAATTTTTTAAAAAAATTTAAAAATTTAATTGACTATTATACCAAGAAAAATTTTAAATTCATTATTATTGTTGGTGGAGGAAAAATAGCCCGTAAATATCAACAAGCAGCTAAAAAATTAACAAAACCATCAACCGAAGATCTTGATTGGTTAGGAATTCATGCTACTCGTTTAAATGCTCATTTGCTTCTAACGATTTTTAGAGACAAAGCTTATTACCGAATTATAAAAAATCCAAAAGAAAAAGTAAATTTTAGAGAAAAAATTTTAATTGCTGCTGGTTGGAAACCAGGTTTTAGCACTGACTATGATGCAGTTTGGTTAGCAAAAACTTATGGTTCAGATACAATAATAAATTTAACAAATATTGATTATGTTTATGATAAAGACCCGAATAAATATAAAGATGCTAAACCTCTTAGAGAAATTTCTTGGTCTAATTACTTAAAATTAATTAGAAACGATTGGACTCCAGGAATGTCAGCACCTTTTGATCCTATTGCTTCAAAACTTGCTAAAAAATTTAAATTTAAAGTTGTTATAATTAATGGTAGAAAATTAAGTCACCTAAAAAGATTTTTAGAAAACAAAAAATTCATTGGAACAATAATTTATTGAGTTGTGGTATAATAATATATAAAACACTAAAATTTATTCCGGGGTAGTTCAGCGGTAGAACGCCTGGCTGTTAACCAGGATGTCGCAGGTTCGAATCCTGCCCCCGGAGCAAAGAGGACTGATTTTCTTCTATATTTTCAAAATCCCTGTTAAAATCTTGCTTTTCTTTATTTTTGACTGGTTCGAATACACCCCCCGTCTCTAATTCACCAGGAAGTTCCATTATTCGAACCATAAATATAGGCTCTATCTTTATATTCAATTTTTTATCTTTTACTATAAATTCAGAACCTATACACTTTAAGATTGTCCTCTTTATCCCTATATCACCATTAATATAAGCCTCTTTTATTTTTCCAACAATATTTACATAATCAATAGCATAATCAATCCAGTTTTCATCTTCATATTCCTGCTCTCTTAACATATTTTCAATAGCTTGTTTTCTTTTTCTTAAAGAAACAATACTTCTCTGAAATTCTTCATCAGTAATTTCTCCTAATGATTTCATATTAATGAGATTGTCTATTTGATTAGTAATAGCCGAATACATTCTTTTATAATGGCTTAAATTTTTCTCTCTGTCTTCTCTTCTTTTTCTTTGTTCTTCTTTTAAAGCATTTATAGCCCAATTATGAATTGCTTCAGGAATACTAATATTTGATAAAACCTGTAAAATTTATCTTTCTAATTCCTCTTCTCTAATAGGTTTTTGAGAGCAAATGCCTGGATAGTTTTTCTTTTTAGCACACTCATAATAAACATATCTAAAAACCTCACCTTTTTTATTTTTCTTTATCTTTTCATAGCTAGTCAAAACTCCTCCGCATTCTCCACATCTTAATAAACCTCTAAACATATGAATAATTTTTCTATTTTTATGATTGCCTTTTTTATTCAAAATCTCTTGAACCAATAACCAAGTTTCTTTATCAATTGCTGGTTCATAATTGCCTTTATACCAATTACCAGAACCCTTAGGATATTCAAATTCTCCATAATAATCAGGACATCTTAACATAGTATAAAATTTACTCGAAGAAAGTTTTTTGCCATATCTATTAGTTAAACCCCATTCTTCAGTTGCCATTCTATAAACTTCTTTTGGCGTGTAATTTCCAGTAGCTAAAGTTTCAAAAACTCTTCTAATAATAGGAAATCTTTCTGGATCAGGAAAATAATTATGTTCTCCTTTAGGAGCATATTTGTTGTTAATATATCCTAATGGAGCTAATCCAGGTTTAAATCCCTTCTCAGCCTTCTTTTTTAAACCTCTTTTAGTGTTAATAGCCAAATCTCTTATGTACTGATTAGCCATACCAGTTTCAACTGCCCATAACAAAGCATTATCTTCTGGTCTATAAATTCTTTCAGGAGTTCTAATTTCTTTTATTATTTCTTTTTGTAAAAGCCACTGAATAGTCCCTGAATCTATAGGATTTCTACTTAACCTATCTATCTTCCAACATAAAATAGCATTAGCTTCTCCTTTCTTAATTTTTTCAATCATTAAGTTAAATATCTCTCTTCCAGGCTCTTTAGCACTTTTAGCTTCAGTAAGGACATCAATAACCTCTAAACCTTCTCTTTCTGCTAATTTTTGCAATTCTTCTACCTGAGATTCTAAAGATAAAACCTGCCTATCCTCTGCTTCTGAGCTCTTTCTAGCATAAATGATATATTTTAGCCCTGCCATTTTCATATGTGAATTATAATAAATTTCGCCCAAAATTGATAAATTTTTGTAAAAATAGATATTTGTCTTCCTATCCGCAATATAAACCCCCAACCTAACCTGCCTTAATATAGTATATATAGGGCAGGTCAGGTTTAGGTTTCTATTACTATTACGCATCCAAAACAACTATCTTCTTATTTTCTATACTTAATTCCTGCCTTTCTGTATAACCCTGTTTAGCTAATAATAATTTAACAATAGCTGTATTTACTTTACCAACTAACCCTAAATTTATTAAAATCTTAACCTGTTTGGTATGTAAAATCTTCAGCATGTCGGAAAATTCTGGATATCTCTTTGCCCATTCATAAATAGTATCCTTATGAACTCCTAATACTAAAGCCAATCCCCCAATACAAGGAATAACATCCCCATAATTTCTATAGTTTTCAGCATAATCAAAAGCCTTTTCCAATAACTCCTTACTATATTTTGTTGGTCTCCCAATTTTTTTCATTCCAATAAAATTTTATGATAAAATTTGAGTATAGAGAAAATATATAGAGTAAAGGAGGTGGGTTAAAAAAATATATAAAGTAAAATGTGGGGGTTAAAATTGAAATGTTGGTTTAAAAATAAGTAAGAATTAAAAAATTGGATTAATACATTAAAATTCACATGAAAAAATTAAAAATTTTTATAATTTGCTTCTTCTTATTAAATCTTATTTTTATTTCTTTTAAAGTTACATTTGCACAAGAATGTAATCCTGAAAAAATTAAAATAGCACGATATTTACAAAAAGGGACAAACATAAAAAACATTCAAGCATGTTTGGTAACACTAGGATATCTAACAGAAAATCAAATCTCAGGTATTTATGATAAAGATTTAGTACAAGCCGTAAAAAATTTTTATAACGATTATATAGGAAACTGGTCTGGATACGCATTTAATTACAAAGGCATTTCTAAATTAAAGGAGTTAATACCGAATAAAAAATTTACTGCCACTGAATTATTTAATTTTTATAAGTATAATGTGGTTTTTATAAAAGCATATAAAGGAAATGCTATCAGTAATGGCACTGGTTTTATTTTGAATAATAAAGGACATATATTAACGAATTATCATGTTGTAGATTCAAGTAGTGTAGTAAAAGTAGTTTTAAATACATACAAACCTACAATAGAATTAGATGCTCAAATTATTTCTTATGACGAAATTAATGATATAGCCTTACTAAAAATAGATTATCCTCTATCTCAAATAAAACATATTATGTTTGCTAATTCTGTTAATTTAATTCCAGGAAGTAAAATTTATCTATTAGGATATCCTTTAGGTTTAGAAGGAGATGTTAGTGTAAAAGAAGGTTTATTTAGTAGAAAAATAAATCTAGATAACAAAGAATTTTTAGAAATTTCGATAGAAGCATATCCAGGTAATAGCGGTTCTCCTGTATTTGATGAATATGGGAAAGTAATAGGGATGGCTGTATTTAAAATACCTGAATCACGCATAGGAGACATTAAAGTAGGGGAAGCTTTAAAATTTGCTATTCCATCAAATACCATTAAGTCTTCTTTAGATATTTTGAAATTAGGATTAAGAATAGAAGATATAACAAAGAGAGTACAAATTTGTAATGAAATTAATAGTGAAATTTCATATTTTTGGAGTTTAATAAAAACAATATCTAGTAAAATAAGATCTGTTTTCGAAAAAGGAAATAGTATCTTGCAATTGGGAGATATATCTCTCGAGTATAATGCACTTTTATATGCATATCCAAATTTGATGGATGAGCTAGATAAAACGACAGAATTAGTAACACAACTTTCTTATGATCCTAATTTAAAATATATTAATAAAGAAAAACTTTTATCTTCTCAATTAGGTTTTTTGAATATTATAAATAATTTTAAAAATACTTTGAGAAATATGAGTCTAAGATTAGAATATTTAAACAACGTAAAACTTAATCCCTTTCTGTATTCTCCATCACTATTTACTGAATTTAAATATCAAATAAAAAAAGAAACTGAAGACCTATTAAAAAGTTATGACAATATTGAGAGATCTCTTTTGGATATATCAAAAGATTACACTTCATTATTGCTACAATATAAATGTATTAATCAATAATTTATAGCAAACATTTAAACAGCATTAAGTTTTATTAATTTCGTTATTTGATTTATATCCCACCAATCCAACATTCGCAATTCATTGATATAGGCGAGCATTCCAGAACGAATTTCTTCAAAATTATCAATTTCTCCTTTTGAAAATTTTTGGTACAGCAGCAATTTTAAAAGATAATAAATTTGATTTTGAAATTGCTAAAATTAAATTATGGGTTTACAATTTATTAAAGGAGATATAACAGAAATAAAGGCTGATGTGATAGTGAATGCAGCAAATACTGAATTAAAACATGGAGGTGGGGTAGCAAGAGCAATTTTGTTAAAAGGAGGAAAAATTATTCAAGAAGAAAGTGATAAAATAGGTTGGGTTGATTTAGGAGATTTTGCAATTACTTCTGCTGGAAATTTAAAAGCTAAAAAGATAGTTCATATTCCAACGATAGACTATAAAAATTCTAAAAAGATTTCTTATTCTATGCTTGAAAGTGTCTTAATTAAGGTTTTCAGCTGGTGCAAAGAAAATAAGATGAAAAGTATAGCTCTTCCTCTTCTTGGCACTGGTGTTGTAGGATTAGAAAAAGAAAGAGCAAAAGAAATAATCAAAAAAGTAGCAAGAGATTTTGAGGATTTAGATGTAATGGTTGTTGAAAAATAAATTTAAATTAAAATAATAATTAATAAATTAGATACTTGGCCAAAATTACCTAAAATAAAAATTGATCCTGATGAATTGTCGAAGAAATTAAAAGGAGATTAAGTAAAAATTGTCAAAAATGAATTTTATCAAGAAAAATACCATTTTGATTGTTTTAGTTTTATTGTCTATTCTTTCAATTATCTTAGTTTTAAAATGGCAAAAAAATTTAGTTTTTGTAAATGAGAAGTATAAAGTTGTTTCAAAAGAAAAAATTTTTATAGGAAATAAAAGTTTCTTATTATTACTTTTAGAAAAAGTTTCAGATAAACCTTCTGATATTCAAGAGCAGGTTTTTAAAGTGTATAATTTAACTTCCAATCAATCTTTAAGCTTGTTTGAGAAAAGAGAGCATACTATAGAATATAGGCTAAAAGATATCGATGGAGATAAGATACCTGAAATTGTTTTAAATTTATGGACAGGAGGCAATTGTTGGCAATGTAGATGGATTGAAATTTTAAAAATAAGAAATGAAAGGATTGAAAAAATAAAAATTGATTATCCAGAAGAATCGATGGAAAAATGGCTGAAACTTATAGAATTAGAAGATTTAAATAATGATGGAGTAGAAGAAATAATTGCTCTTGATAGTCGTTGGGAATTTTATCAGAATGTTTGTCATGCCTGTTCACCTGAAGTTTATGTTATTTTTAGTTTAGAAGATGGGGTTTATAAAATATCGTTAAAAAATTTTCCTAATTTTTATGAAAATGAAATAAAAAGGTTAGAAAAAATATTAAATAATGGATATTATAGTTCTTATTCAAATGAAGAGTATTATTTTGGTAAGTTAATTTCTTTGCTTATAAATTACATATTTAAAGGCGAGAAAGAAAAGGGATTATTAGAGCTAAAAAAATATGCGGAGAAATATAATTTCCAATCAAAAAATTTTAAAGAAGAAATTGAATATATAAAAAGAAACTTAGATAAATGGATTTCAGAAGTTAATATTGGTTAATATTGATAAACTAATTAAAGAATAAAAAATTAAAAAATTATAATAAATTATAATCTTTAAAAGCTTAAATCAACTCCTGGATTTTCACCAGTTGGACCTGAACCACAATTTTTTCTATCACTAACAAATTGTTTCCAAGCTTGATTATGAGCTTTTCTATATTCAGCCCAAGCATTTCTTACTGCTTTGCGGAAATTTGACCAAGCATCATGAATTGCTTTTTGTCTTTCTTTATGATTTTCAATTGACCAAGCATTACTCAAAGCTGTCTTTCTTTCTTCATAAGCTTGACTTATTTTAGAAAAATAATTTTCTCGAGCAGTTTTTAAAGCATCTTCTCTTTTTTCAACAGCAGCTTTTACACAGGCAAGATCTAATTTTTTTGGACCTTTAGATGGAGTAGTTGTTGGCGTTGAGGTAGAAGGTGTTGAAGTAGAGGTGCTTGTAGGTGTTGAAGTTGGAGTTGAGGTAGGCGTAGATGTTCCTTGGCCTAAAACAAATAAAGAAATAGCTAAAAATAATAAAGCAATTAGAAAAAACTTTTTCATTTTATTTTAAATTATTTAATTTCGGCCTTAAAGTTCTTAATAAAATTTTATAATAAAAATACAAAAAAACAAATTTTGTTAATTTAATTAAAAACTTAAGCTTTTTACAATAGATTCAGCTTCAGAATAAATATTTTTAAAAAATTCTTGGGGAAGCCAACCCTCAGCATAATAACTTTGCTTTGATTTTTCTTTTTCTCCAAATTGTTGAATTATAGAATTTAAATAATTTAAACATTCTCTTTTTTCATTTTCATCCTCAATTAAATCGCACCGAAGGCGATACTCTTGGATAAAAGAAAAAATAGCAACTATATTTTTTTTATAATCTGGAATAATATAAAAATCAGCCCAACCATGGCTTCCGCCATTTTGAGCTTTTAAAATTGGTTTTCCTTGATAAGTGAATGAATAAATTGATAGCTTTTTTTTATCAATAGAGGAAACCTCAACCCAACTTTTTGATTGTTTATCATAAAATACGCTAACTGTCTGCCCGTAGATATTTACGGAAGTTAAATCTTTTATTAACCAAAAACTAGCTGGCGGAATATATTTTTTGTTTACATTTAATGGATAAATTGATAAAGATAAAAGACAATTTTCTTCTTTAGAATTTTCCAATAAAACCCGAGAACAATCATTTTCAGGAATAATAACAAACTTTTCAGGATATTGAAAGCTAACTTTATATTTATCATCATTAAAAGTTTTTAAAGTAGTTTTATTTTTGATTTCTAAAGACAAATCGAGTTCTTTAATAATTTTCTCTTTTATATCTGAAGAAGTAGATGTTATCGATTCTTTTTTATTAAAGCTTGAAGACGGGGTTAATTTATTTTTCCCATCTAAATGTTCATTATTGAGATTTTTTGTTTGATAGCTTGTTGAAAAATAAATGATGAAGATTGTTATAAAAGATAAGGCAAATAAAATTAAAATCTTTTTCATTAGATAATTTAACTTCAAAAGTTAATAATAAACCTTTTAAAAAAGTTTGAATATTTTAAATTTTAGTTTAAAATTTTTTTAATTGGAAGGTCGAAAAAAGAATTAATAAAAAATGCCTTCTGAAAATATACCTAGACAAAATAGAGAAGATAAACCAAATATTGTTGCTATTTTTAGCTATTTCGGGATTTTAGTAATAATTCCTATTTTGGTAGGTAAAGATGATGAGTTTATTAAATTTCATATAAAGCAAGGTTTAACATTATTAACTTTAGGAATTTTAAGTGGAGCAATAATTTGGATACCATTTTTAGGATGGCTATTAGGAGGAATTGGTTTAATTTTATATTTTGTTTGTTGGGTTATGGGAATTATTAATGTTTTGCGAGGAGAGGAAAAACCTTTGCCTCTTATTGGTAAATATGCTGATATGTTTAAAATTTAAGTTTTTTAAATTGGAAAAAAGGTTTTATAATTTAGAGTGAAATAATGAAAAAAATAGAAAATTTAGAGTGTAAAAATTTAATTGGCGAAGAAGTGATTCTTTTTGGCTTTGTTGATTCAGTTAGAGACCATGGAAAAATTATTTTTTTTGATTTAAGAGATAGAAGTGGAATTGTTCAAATAGTAGTTGATCAAACTTCGAAAGACTTTGAATTAGCTAAAAAAATTAAAAGTGAATTTGTTTTAAAAATTAAGGGCAAAGTAAGAGAAAGACCGCCCCATTTAATTAATCCTGATTTAGAAACAGGTAAAGTGGAAGTAGTTGCCGATTCAATTGAAATTTTATCTCAAGCAGAAGTTTTACCATTTGACGTTTCAACAACTGGCTATGAGATTGATGAAGCTTTAAGACTTAAATATCGCTACCTTGATTTAAGAAGACGAAGACTTCAAAAGAATTTAATTAAAAGACACAAAGTTTTACTTTTTTTTAGAAATTATTTAAGTTCTCGAGGATTTATTGAAATTGAAACTCCTATTTTAACTAAATCAACGCCTGAAGGGGCAAGAGATTTTCTTGTTCCTAGTAGACTTTTTCCTGGTAAATTTTATGCCTTACCTCAATCACCTCAGCAGTATAAACAACTTTTAATGGTTGCTGGTTTTGAAAGATATTTTCAGATTGCTCGCTGCTTGAGAGATGAAGATCCTCGAGGCGATAGACAACCGGAATTTACTCAACTTGATATGGAAATGAGTTATGTAACTCGAGATGATGTTTTAGATTTTATTGAAGAAATGTTTATCGAAATGGTGGAGACGCTTTATCCGGAAAAGAAAATTACTTACAAACCTTTCCCCAGAATTTCTTATGAAGAAGCAATTAGAATTTATGGAAGCGATAAACCAGATTTAAGAAAAGATCCTAATAATCCTAACGAGCTTGCTTTTGCTTTTATTATTGATTTTCCAATGTTTGAATGGAAAGAAACAGAAAATAGGTGGGATGCAGTTCATCATCCTTTTACTCAACCAAAACTTCCTGATGGCAGGAAAGATAAAGAAGAACTTTTGAGAGCATTAGAAACTTCACCGGAAATTTTGCTAAGCGAACAATACGATTTTGTTTGTAATGGCTATGAAATTGGCGGAGGAAGTATTAGAACAACTGATCCAGAAATTTTGATCAAAGTTTTTGAAACAATGGGAAATAAAAGGGAAGACATCATTAAAAAATTCGGCCATTTACTTCAAGCTTTTAGTTTTGGAGTCCCACCTCATGGAGGAATTGCTCCAGGAATTGATAGAATTATGATGATTTTAGAAAATGAACCTAATATTAGGGAAGTTATTGCTTTTCCAAAGACTGGAGAAGGAAGAGATTTAATGATGGAAATCCCTAGTGAAGTTGAAGAAGAACAATTAAAGGAATTAAAAATTAAGGTCGAAAAAGAAGAAAATTAAAAAAAT
Organism: bacterium HR35; assembly: GCA_002898235.1. GTDB lineage: Bacteria > Patescibacteriota > Minisyncoccia > UBA6257 > HR35 > HRBIN35. The sequence goes on along the minus strand of BEIL01000001.1, from coordinate 177,804 downwards.
GTTTAAAAAGATTAATTTTTATTTTATGTTTTCTATTCTCTCAGGATTCTTTTTCGGTTTAATCATTTTGTTTTTATTCACCAATCTTTTTAAACCAAAATATGTTATGGTTGTTTTAGAAGGAGGAAATATTTATTTTGGAGAAGTTGGTCTTTTCTTTAGAAATAAATTAAAGAATCCGGTTTTTATTGTTCAAGGACAAGATGGTAATTTATCTCTTCAAAGATTTTCAGAAGCGGTTTGGCGACCAAAGAATTTTATTTATTTAAATCAAAACAAAATTGTTTTTTGGAGCTATCTTCAAGACGATTCGCCTGTTGTTAATTTTATAAAAAATCCCCGAAATTTTCCTTTAACTTCTTCTCAAGGAGTTCAGCCCCAAGCTAATCAACAAACAAACCAGCAAAATTTAACTACTTCTACTCCTCAAAGAAATAATCAATAATTGACTTAAAATCATTTTTTGGCTATAATAATAGTTAGTTTTAGGAGAGCTTGATGAATTGTTGATATATTAATGCTCTCTTAATTTTTATTTAGATTAGAATCTTAACGTTTCGGGTTTTTAGAAGAGCTTGGCTATAGACTTTTTAGGAGAGTTTGATCCTGGCTCAGGGTGAACGCTGGCGGCGTGGATAAGGCATGCAAGTCGAACGCCCCGAAAAGAGCTCTGCTCTCTTCGGGGAGTGGCGAACGGGGCAGTAACACGTACCTAACTTACCCTGGACTCTGGAATAACCCTGGGAAACTGGGGCTAATTCCAGATAGTCCCAGGAAATCATAAGATTTCCTGGGTAAAGCCTAGAATTTAAATTCTAGGTGGTCCAGGAAAGGGGTGCGGCCGATCAGCTAGTTGGTGGGGTAATGGCCCACCAAGGCTATGACCGGTAGGGGGCCTGAGAGGGTGTTCCCCGCCAAGGGCACTGAGACACGGGCCCTACTCCTACGGGAGGCAGCAGCCGAGAATATTGGGCAATGGGCGAAAGCCTGACCCAGCGACGCCGCGTGCCGGAAGAAGCCCTTCGGGGTGTAAACGGCTTTTCTGGGGGAGGAAGCCGTGGTTTTACCACGGTTGACAGTACCCCAGGAATAAGGGACGACCAACTTCGTGCCAGCAGTCGCGGTAAGACGAAGGTCCCCAGCGTTACCCGGATTTACTGGGCGTAAAGGACGAGAAGGCGGGAACGTAAGTTTATCCTTAAAGCTGTCGAGCTCAACTCGGCAGATGGGATAAATACTGCGTTCCTAGAGTCTGCCAGGGGCCAGCGGAACGGTCGGTGTAGGGGTGAAATCCAATGATATCGACCGGAACGCCGAAGGCGAAGGCAGCTGGCTAGGGCAGTACTGACGCTGATCTCGTGAAAGCCAGGGGCGCGAACCGGATTAGATACCCGGGTAGTCCTGGCCGTAAACTATGGGTGCTAGCTTTGGGGAGATTCGACCCTCTCTGAGGCGAAGCTAACGCGTTAAGCACCCCGCCTGGGGAGTATGTCCGCAAGGCCGAAACTCAAAGGAATAGGCGGAAGCCCGACCAAGCGGTGGACCATGTTGCTTAATTCGAGAGTAACCGAAAAATCTTACCTGGGCTTGACATGCTAGTCTTAATGCCTATTCCGAAAGGAATAGGAATCCAGCGTTAGCTGGAGGGCTAGCACAGGTGCTGCATGGCCGTCGTCAGCTCGTGGCGTGAGCCGTAACCTTAAGTGGCGCAACGAGCGCAACCCCTGCCCCGTGTTATATGTGTCACGGGGGACTGCCTGGTCTACCCAGGAGGAAGGTGGGGATGACGTCAGGTCTGCATGGCCCTTATGCCCAGGGCGGCAAACATGGTACAATGCCGGGTACAAAGGGTTGCAAAGCCGCGAGGCTGAGCTAATCCCTAAAAGCCCGGCCCAGTTCGGATCGGAGGCTGGAACCCGCCTCCGTGAAGGCGGAATCGCTAGTAATCGCGGATCAGCGATGCCGCGGTGAATACGTTCTCGGGCTTTGCACTCACCGCCCGTCAGGTCAGGAGAGTCGTCTCTACCTGAAGTTCCGCTAAGGCGGAATTAGGGTAGGGGCGATGATCAGGGCTAAGTCGTAACAAGGTATCGCTAGCGGAAGCTGGCGATGGACCAATTCTGTTTAAAAGCTAAGATCAAACTTTTCTAAGCTGAGTCTTAGCTAAGCTCTTCCTAAAATACCCGAAACGTTAAGATTCTAAAAACTATAAAGATGCCTAAAATTTTAATAATTGAAGACGATCAATTCTTAAAATTAGCTTTAGAAAAAAAATTAAAAAAAGAAGGATTTGAAGTGATTACCGCTTCCGATGGAGAAGAGGGTTTAGCAAAATTAATTACTGAATTACCTGATTTGGTTTTGTTAGATATTATCTTACCTAAAAAAACAGGTTTTAATTTTTTAGAAGATTTTAGAAAAGATCCTAATCTTAAAGCTATTCCTGTTTTTGTTATTTCCCAATTGGGCCAGCCAGAAGATGTTGAAAAAGGATTAAAGTTAGGAGCTATTGAATATTTTGTTAAAGCGAAAATTTCTTTAGACGATTTAGTTGCTAAAATTAAAAAATTTTTTGAAGAAAAAAGGGCGGGTAGCTCAACTGGCTAGAGCGTCGGCTTGACGTGCCGAAGGTTAGAGGTTCGAGTCCTCTCCCGCCCACCTTAATTTATCCTTAAGAAAATCTTTTATTTCTTCAATCTTTATTCTAACTTGTTCGGTTGTATCTCTATCTCTTATTGTTAGAGTATTATCTTCTAAAGTTTGAAAATCAATTGTTAAACAAAAAGGAGTTCCAATTTCATCTTGTCTTCGATATCTTTTTCCTATTGATCCAGAATCATCATAAAGAGCAATAAAATCTTTTTTAACTAAGTTATAAACTTCCCGAGATTTTTTAACTAAAACTTCTCGATTACTCAAAAGAGGAAAAACAGCTACTTCAATTGGAGCTAAAAAAGGAGGAAAACGAAAAACATTTCTTTTTTCTTGATCAATTTCATCTTCATCATAAAATTCAACAAAAATAGCAAATAATAGTCTATCAATCCCAACCGAAGGTTCAATTACATAGGGATAATATTTTTCTTTTTTTTCTTCATCAAAGTAAGTTAAATCTTCTCCTGAATATTCTGAATGTCTTCTTAAATCATAATTTGTCCGATTAGCGATCCCCTCTAATTCTTTAAAACCAAAAGGATAATTGTATTGAATATCAATTGTAGCATCTGAATAATGAGCTAATTCTTCTTTTGGGTAGATATATTTTTTCAAGTTTTCTTTCTTAAAACCTAATTTTAAATACCAGTTAAATCTTTCTTCAACCCAAAAGTTAAACCATTTTTCCGCTTCTTCAGGTTTAACAAAAAATTCTAGTTCCATTTGTTCAAATTCTCTTAAACGGAATAGAAAGTTTTTAGGAGTAATCTCATTTCGAAAAGCTTTTCCTATTTGAGCAATACCAAAAGGAAGCTTTGGTCTCATTGAGTTTAAAATATTTTTAAAGTTATAAAACATTCCTTGAGCCGTTTCTGGCCTTAAATAAGCTTCAGCAGCCAATTCTTCAACTGGGCCTATATAGGTTTTAAACATCAAATTAAAAGTTCTTTCTTCAGTTAATTCTCCTTGACAAAAAGGACAAAGAGCTTTTCCTTCTTTAAACTTTATTTCTCCATATTCCCCTCCTAAAAGATGGTCAGCTCTAAATCTTTGGTGGCAAGATTTACATTCAATTAAAGGGTCGTGAAAATGTTCTAAATGACCTGAGGCTTCATAAGTTTTTCTTAAACCTAAAATACTTGATTCAATAAGGAAAATATTTTCTCTTTGAAAGACAATATCTTTCAGCCATAAATTTTTTACTTTATTTTTTAAGAGAACTCCTAAAGGACCATAATCATAAACTCCTCTTAAGCCTCCATAAATTTCCTGCGATTGATAAATAAAACCTCTTTGTTTTAAAATTCCAATTATTTTTTCCAAATCTTTCATTTAATTTTATTTTAACTCATAAATAATTTCGCTGGTATTTATATTATCAGTAGTTCCAGTAAAGTTAGTATTTGTAAAAACACTTGTGACCTTATAGTTAAAACCAGGAATTAATTCAAGAAAACGAGGATCTAAATTAGCAGGGACGAGAACAACTATTTGAAAAACTAAATCTAATTCTTTTTCTTTATAACCAACATTAGCCGGAATATTAGCGAGATAATAAGAAAACTCTCCAGTTTTATTGTCATAGTTAAAATTACTAGCTAAAGCATCACCGCCAACTTTTCCAGTAAAATTAACAAAAGGAGGTAATTTACCGGTTAAAGAAAAATCTTTAAAATCTTCTCCAATAGTTTTTATTTTAAAATGCAAATTTAAAGTTGTTGGTGTTTCTCTTATTAAAGGAAAAGGACCAGAGTTTTCAATTAAATTATCTTTATAAACTAAAAAAGATTGAATTTCAAACCGGCCGATGATTTTTTTTGTGTCTTCAATTTTGATAACATATTCATTTAAATTGGTTGTTTTTACCTCTGGCGGAATGCTTGGGGTATGAAATTCAACGAAAACTTTCGCAATAAAGTTTTTATCCCTATCAGCTAAAATTGGATATGATCTAAAAAGAGAAATTGAAAAATTAAGTTTAACTTCGTCTCCGGGTTTTATTTCTAGTAAAGCCGGTTCATATCGACTATTGTAATAAAGGGAGTTATCAAAGGAAGAAAAATAAGCGTTTTTTCCAAATCTTAAAGAGGTGATATCAAATAAGTTATCAAAATATACTTTAACTACATTTTCTTTTAGAGGAATTTTGCCCTGATTTTTAATTTTAATCGTATAAGAAATATTTGAACCCAAATTAACGCTTTCACCCCCAGGAAAAGAAATTAATTCAATTTTTAGAGGATTTTCAGCAACATTAAGTTTATAACTTTGTTGAGTTAAAGAAAAATTTTTGTTTCGCCAATTAAAACTTATTTTAATATCAAAAAAAGGAAAAACTGGTAAAGATTTAAAATAACCTAAAAGAGTAATTTCTTTTGTTTCTTGAGGATTAAGAGCTGAAAAATTCCATTCTAGCATTTCTGATAAAGGCAATGTCTGCTGAAGATTAAACTCTTGAGGAGGGTTAATTTTAAGATTAATATTATTAAGAACTTCGGGTGAATTATTAAGAACTTTAAATTTAGCTTCAAATGGTTGAAGAGCAAAAACTGAGATTGGCAAAGAGGGAATAATAACCAAAGGAGTATTTTTTACTAAAACTGAAATTTCTTTAGAAGTTTCAAAAACATAAGGTTTGTTTTTTGTTTTATACCTAACAATTGCTTTAACAGTTTCCTTTTTATTGCCTTCGTTTAAAAAAACAAGAGCAAAATTTATTTTAGTTGAAGTTCCAGCAGAAAGTTCGCCAATGTCAAAAACTCTTTCTTTTTCTTCAGTTTCACTAAAATAAGCTCCTTCGCTTAAAATAAGATTAAGACTGATATTTTGTAAATCAACTCGAGAAAAGTTATTAATTAAAAAGGTGTAATAATTTTCTTCTAAGGAATTAACCTCAGTTGGTCCAATTAAGTCAAAACTTAATTCCTTCGGCTCCTCTTTGCTTAAAAAATTGCTAATAGCCCAAAAAGTTAAACTAAGAATGAAAACAAAAAAAGAAAATAAAAGCAGTTTATTAACAATTTTGTTCCAATCAAAATAAAACCTCGGTTTTTTAAAAGTAAAAGTTTTTACCTCTGGCTCTTCTTGTGTTTCTTCTTTTTTGTTTAAAGGGATTTCAATTTCTTTTTTTATCTTTTTTCTTTTACTCTCTTTTTTCTCTAGTTCTTCACTTAAATCTTCTAAAAAAGCCATTTTTAAAAATTTTAAATTAGTTTTTTTATTTTTTTAAGATAATTTCTAAGAATAATTTTTAAAAAAGAAGGAACAGTTGAAGGTAGTTTTTCTTTAGAGCTAATTTTTAATGCTTTTGACCAATCATCGGTTTTAATTTTTTGAAAGGCTGGTTTTTTACATTTAAAACAATAAAGACCTATTTTACCATCAAAATAAATATTTTCTCTTAACTTCCGATGACATTGAAAACAATGAGTCAAATCAGGAGAAAAACCTAAAGAACTTAAAAAATGATAAATAAAATAATGAGGAAAAATTTTAGGATTTTGACTGAGATAAATATCTAAATTTAAAATAATTTGCCAAATAAAGCTATCAATTTCTAGGGGATTAATTTTTTTTAAAAGATAAAAAACCCAAAGATAAAGATAAGGAAATTTATTAAAATAAAGAAAACCAACTCTTAAAGGTAAAACAGAAATAAGTTTCAAGTTTCCTCCTTCTTTAAGGCCAAAAATTTGAAGATAATTACCTAATTCTAATAAAGGCAAATTTTTACTTTGGATTTTATAAAGTCCCTGAGCATAAATTTTTAAAATACCATCTTTTTTTGTTAAAATATAAACATTAGCGTCGGCTTCTTTAATTCTTTCTTTGTAAATTACTATTCCTTTAATCTTAAAATAAATCATGAAAAAATTTCTAAATAAGAACTTAGTTTATATTTTGCCACCAATTTTAGTTTTTTCTTTCCTTAGTTTTCGATTTTTAAATCCCTTGTTTTTATTGGCTAATCAAGAAACTACTCCCTTTAGTCAAGAAGAAATGAGAATTTTTTATCGAACTTGGGAGGTTGTGAATAATTATTTTGTTGAGCCAGAAAAAATTGATAAGCAAAAAGCAATTCTGGAAGCTTCTCGAGGTCTTTTAAGGTCATTAGATGACCCTTATTCTGAAATTTTTGATGAAAAACAGGCTAAGATTTTTGAAGAAGATATGAGCGGTTCTTTTGCTGGTGTTGGTATGGAGATAGGAATAAGAAAGGGTGTTTTGACAGTAATTTCTCCGCTTGAAGGTACCCCAGCAGAAAGAGCAGGAATTAAAAGTGGCGATAAAATTTTAAAAATTGATGGCGAAGATACTTCAAATTTAACTTTAGAAGAGGCTGTTTCTAAAATTAGAGGCAAACCAGGAACAAAGGTAACTCTAACAATTTATCGAGATGAGTGGTTAGAGCCAAAAGATTTTACTTTAGTCAGAGAAACAATTAATATTCCAGCAGTTAAGTCAAAACTTCTTCTTAGAAATATCGGTTATATTAAGTTAAACACTTTCAATCTAACAACTTATTCGGAATTTATTAAAGCTTATCTTAATTTGAAGGATAAAGGAGCTAAGTATTGGATTTTGGATTTAAGAAATAATCCAGGAGGATTTTTAGAAGTAGCTATCCAATTAGCTGAAAGCTTTCTTCCTCGAGGGCAAATTATTTTAAAGGAACAAAAAAGAGATAAAAGCACCACTAACATTGTTTCCGAAGGACCAGGTAATTTAAGTAATTTAAGGATAGTTGTTTTAGTTAATGACGGATCAGCTTCTGCTTCAGAAATTTTAGCTGGAGCTTTAAGGGATAATCTGGGAATTAAATTGATTGGGAAAAAAACATATGGCAAAGGAAGCGTTCAACAAATTTTTCCTTTAGATGGGAAAATGATTAAATTGACAGTCGCTTATTGGCTAACTCCGAAGGGAATAAAACTTGAAGGTAGTGGCTTAAAACCTGATATTGAAGTGGAAGAAATTGAAAAAGAAAAAATAAAAACTGAGCTAGATGATCCAGTAATTAGAAAAGCAATTCAAGTCGTTAGAAGTCTTCAATAGTTAACCATGGCTAAGAAAAAAAGAAAAGAAAAAAAATTACCAGTTTTGCTTTTGGAAGATATTCCCAACTTAGGTCAGCGAGGTGAAGTAGTAAAGGTGAGACCCGGTTATTTTAGATATCTTTTTAATCAAAAAAAAGTAGTTTTGGCTACTGAAGAAAAATTAAAGGGAGAACTTAAAGAACTTCTTTTGGAGACAAAAATAGAAGAAAGAGAAAAGAAGATAGAAAAATCGAAAGAAAAAATTGAGTCTTTAGTTTTAGAATTTAAAATCAAAAAGGGAAATAAAGGTCAAATTTTTAATCCAGTAACTAAGGAAAAAATTTTAAAAGCTTTAAAGGAAAATGGTTTAGAAATTAGTAAAAGCCAGATAGAGCTTAAGGGGAAGATTGAAAAAGAAGGCGATTATGAAATATTAATAAATTTAGGTTATGAAATAAAAGCTAAACTGAAAATTAAAGTAATTGTTGAAGGATAAAAATACTTTTCTTAGACCTCTTCTTATGGTATAATTTAAAATAAAAATGGTACCTCCCAAATTTACCCTCAAAGCTCAAGAAGCTTTGATGAAAGCTCAAGATAAAGCTGTTGAACTTCATCATAATGAAATCAAAGCCCTTCATATTTTGTGGGGAATTCTTAATGTTGGCGAAGGTTTAGTTGAGGATATTTTTAAAGAAGCTAAGATTAATACCCAAGTAGTAATTAATGTCATTGAAAGAGAACTTGAAAAAAGTCCCAAAATCTTTTCAATTGGTGAAGTAGCTTCTCTTTATTTAAGCAATGAAGCTCAATATGTGCTTGATCGAGCTAGTTATTATACTAGGAAAATGCAAGATGAATTTACTTCTTTAGAGCACCTTCTTTTAGCTTTAGCTGAAGTTAGGTCACCTGCTCGAGTTATTTTGGAAAGATTTGGTCTTACCTTTGAAAAAATTTACTCAACTATTAATAATTTAAGAAAAGGCTCTAGGGTAACAGACGAAACTCCAGAAAGTAAGTATAAGGTTTTAGAAAAATACACCATCAACTTAACAGAATTAGCTAAGAAAAATAAATTAGATCCTATTATTGGACGAGATACTGAAATTAGAAGAGTAATTGAAATTTTATCTCGAAGAACAAAAAATAACCCAGTTTTAATTGGTGAACCAGGAGTAGGGAAGACAGCAATTGTTGAAGGCTTAGCTCAAAGAATTGCTAAAGGCGATGTGCCAGAATCTCTTAAAAATGTCAATATTCTTTCTTTAGACATTGGTTCATTAATAGCTGGTTCAAAATTTCGAGGCGAATTTGAAGATAGATTAAAAGCAATCATAAAAGAAATTCAACTTAATCCTCAAAGATTTATTTTATTTGTAGATGAAATGCATACCTTAGTTGGAGCTGGAGCAGCTGAAGGAGCAATTGATGCTGCTAATCTTTTAAAGCCAGTTTTAGCCAAAGGAGAATTAAGAGTAATCGGAGCCACAACTTTTAGAGATTATAAACTTTATATTGAAAGAGACCCTGCTTTTGCTCGTCGCTTTCAACCAGTAATAATTGAAGAACCGTCAATTGAAGATACTATTGCTATTTTAAGAGGACTTAAAGAAAAATATGAACTTCATCACGGAGTTAAGATTTTAGATGAAGCTATTGTTGCTGCCGTTAAGCTTTCAGCTCGTTATATTACTAATCGATTTTTGCCTGATAAAGCCATTGATTTGATTGATGAAGCTTGTGCTGCTTTAAGAATTCATATTGAGACGCTTCCCCCAGAATTAGAAAACTTGAAGAAAGAGATTAGAAAATTAGAAATTGAAAAAGAAGCTTTGATGAAGGAGGGAAATAATTCTAAGAAGTTAAAAGCAATCGAAGCTAAATTAAATAAACTTAAGAAAGAAGAAGAAAAACTTTCTCTTCAATGGCGAAGTGAAAAGAACTTAAAAGAAAAATATCAAGAACTTAAAAGAAAGTTAGATAATTTAAAAATAGAACAAGAAGAAGCTGAAAGAAACGGAGATTTAACAAGATTAGCTGAGATAATTTATGGAGAAATTCCTGAAGTAGAAACCAAACTAAAGAAACTTGAATTAGACTTTAAAAAATCTAAATATAATTTTATTAGAGATTACGTGACCGAAGAGGATATTGCTGAAGTTGTTTCTCGCTGGACAGGAATACCTGTAAGAAAAATAGTTGAAAATGAAGCTGAAAAATTAATAAAAGCCGAAGAAATCTTAAGTCAACGAGTTGTTGGTCAAGAAGAAGCAATTAGTGCCGTAGCTAATGCTTTAAGAAGAGCTAGAGCTGGGCTTAATGATGAAAATCGCCCAATTGCTTCTTTTATGTTTTTGGGACCAACTGGAGTAGGAAAAACTGAATTGGCTAAAGCCTTAGCTGAGTTTATGTTTAATGATGAAAAAGCAATGATAAGAATTGATATGTCGGAGTATATGGAACCACATTCGGTAGCTAAATTAATTGGTTCACCTCCGGGTTATGTTGGTTATGAAGAAGGCGGTCAATTAACTGAAGCAGTTAAACATCGACCTTATAGTCTTATTTTATTTGATGAAATTGAAAAAGCTCACCCCGAAGTTTTTAATTTACTCTTACAAATTTTAGATGATGGTCGATTAACTGATAGCAAGGGAACAACTGTTAGCTTTAAAAATACAATTATTATTATGACCTCAAATGTAGGAACTCATCTTTTTAGAAAAATCGGCTCTTTAGGATTTACTGCTTCTGAATCGGCTACTGAAGATTTGAAAAATAAAATAATGTCGACATTAAAAGAATTCTTTAAGCCAGAATTTCTTAATCGAATTGATGAAATAATTATCTTTAAACCATTATCCAAAGAAGTTCTTTACAAAATTGTTGACCTTCAATTAGAAAGAGTTAGAAAAAGACTAAGTGAAAAAAATATTCAAGTAGATTTTTCTCCAGCAACTAAAGAGCTTTTAGTCGAAAAAGGATTTGATGAAGTTTTTGGAGCTCGACCTCTTCAACGAGCTATCCAAAAATATATTCTTAACCCCTTAGCTCAACAAATTATTGCTAATAAAATAAAAAGTGGTCAAAAAATTATGATTGATATTAAAGCCGATGGTAATTTAGTTTTACTTCCTTCTAAAAAATGAGTGAATATCTTTTAAAGTTAAAAAATTATTTAAAAGAAACATTAGCTGAGATTAAAAAAATGAATTTTATTACTCCTGAAGAAACATTTCAAAAAACAATGGAAGTTCTCTTTTTCTCTTTTTTCTTTCTAGTTTTCTTTGCCCTGGTCGATTTAGCTTTTCTGGTTTTAATTTTAAATTTAAAGTAAAAAATGCCTAAGCAAAAGTTAAGTTTGGGAAGAAACTGGTATATAATTCATACAGTAGTTGGTTTTGAAGAAATTGTAGCGGAAAATATTATGAAGAGAGCTGAGGATTTTGATGTAGCTGATAAAATTTTTCAAGCAATTGTTCCCAAAGAATTAGTTTGGGAAATAAAAGGCGGGAAAAGAGAATTAGTAGAGAAAAAAATTTTTCCAGGTTATGTCTTAGTAGATATGATTGTCGATGACCGCAGTTGGTATGTAGTAAGGAATACTCCTCATGTAACTGGTTTTGTTGGTGTTGGTTCCACTCCTTTACCGGTAAGCGAAGAAGAAATTAAAGAAATTTTTGAGCGAATGCAAAGAAAAGAACCAGCAATTGCTGGTGATTTTCGAATTGGAGATATGGTAGAAATAATTCAGGGTATTTTTAAAGGATTAAAAGGTAAAATTATTGAAATAGATTACGAAAGACAAAAAGCAAAAATTTTAGTACCTATTATGGGTAGGGAAACACCAGTTGAAGTCGATTTTCTTCAAATTACTAGAAGCTAAATATGGCTGGCAAAAAAGTTAAAGCTAAACTTAAACTTATTATTGAAGGAGGTAAAGCTACTCCGGCTCCCCCCCTGGGACCAACTTTAGCTCCTCATGGAATAAATATCGCTCAGTTTTGTAATGAGTTTAATCAAAAAACCAAAGATTTGGAAGGGATAGAAGTTCCAGTTTATTTAACTATTTATGAAGACAAGAGTTTCGAAATGAAAATTGGCACACCTCCCATTAGCACTTTAATTAAATTAGCACTTAAATTAGAACGAGGTTCTCACGAGCCTGGTAGAGAAATAGTTGGCAAACTTTCAAAGAAACAAGTAAGGGAAATTGCCGAAAAAAAATTATCTGAACTTAATACTGATAACCTTGAAAAGGCGATGAAGATAGTAGAAGGAGTTGCTAGGTCGATGGGGGTAGTTATTGTTGATGAAGAAAGGTAATTTTATTTTATTTGAAGGAATTTCTGGTTCAGGAAAATCAACTCAAGCTAAAATAATTTCTCAAATTTTAAAAGCTAAATATTTTAAAGAACCACCTCGAAAAGGTTCTTTTTCTTTTGTTAGAAAAATAATCTTAAAAGAAAATCTTGATTCTCTTAACGAATTTTTTCTTTTTTTAGCTCAAAGAAGATTTATTTATCTTCAAATTGAGAAGCTGTTGAACAAGGGAATTAATATAATTTTGGAAAGATCATTTCCTTCAACTTATGTTTATCAATACGAAATAGGCGGTTTAAAAAAATTTTTAAAATTTAAGGAAGTTTTTAATTTAGATTTAAAAGCTCGAAATTTTTTAGAACCAGATTTTGTTTTTGTTTTTGATCTTTCTCCAACAGAAGCTTTAAAGAGATTAAAGTTTAAAGGTCATAAGTATGAAAAACTAAAAATTTTAAAATTAGCTCGAAAATATTATTTGTTTTATGCTAAAAAATTTGATTGGTTAATTATTAGAGCCGATCAACCAAAAGAAATAATTAGTCAGGAAGTTTTAAGATTTTTATAAGAATTTTGTCTTCAAGTAGCCAAAGGTAAAAAAAGTAAAAAATTATACCTATTAAGATTTTTAAAATCAGATGAAAGGAAAGAAAAGAGATAAGCAAAGTCATTAAAAAGGAAGCTAATAAATAGTTTTTAATTTCTTTTAAATTAAAAGAAAAATTTATATATTTTTTTACTAAAAAGAAGCTAAATAAAAATGAAAGCAAGGAAGAAAAAGAAGTAATTAAGCTTGAAGCAAAATAGGAGAAATAAGGAATAAAGATAATATTAAGAAAAATATTGATGATTAAAATTAGAAAATCAAATTTTAAAAGTTCTCTTCTTTTATCTAAAGCAATTAGAGTATCAACTAAAATGAGAAAAAGAAAATTAAAAGGAATTGAAAGGCTGATTAGTTTTAAGGCTAAATCAGCTTCGAGATAGTCTTTTCCGTAAAGAAAATTTAAGAAATCAAAAGAAAGAGTAAAAACTCCAAAAACGAGCGGCAAAGAAAGAAGTAAAGCCAAGCTAAAGCCAAAATTTAAAATATTTCCAATTTCTTCCTTTTTTTCTAAATTTTTTGTTATTTTAGGAAAAAGAGCCATTGCTAAGGAAAGAGGTAAAAAATAAAGAAACTCATTAATTTTTACAACAGAATTATAAATACCAACATCTTTTGTAGTACTTAGATAACCCAGGATTAAAGAATCAACATAAGTAATTAAAAGAAAAATAAAATTAGCTATTCCAATCGCCCAACTTTGATTTAAAATTTTTATAATATTCTTAAATTCAAAAAACTTAAAATAATTAAAAATAACCCTAAAATTCAAAAGAAAAAGAGTAAAAAAAAAGCCCAAAAAACCTCCCAGAAGATAGGCTAAAGCTAAAAAATAAGGTTGTTTAAATTTCAAAAGAAAGAAAACTCCAAAAATTAAGATTAAAAAATTAGTTAAAGAAAAGCTAAAAGCTTGATATTCCATTTTTTCTTGAGCCCGAAAAATAGCGTAAAGAAGCTCTCGAAAGATATCAAAGAAAACAAAAATAACTAAAATCCAGATAATCTTTTTAGCTAGCAAATCTTTAACAATTAATTTTTCACCTAAAAAAATTAAAAATAAAGAAAATAAAAAGAGAAGAAAAAAAGTAACTAAAAAATTAGCTACTAAATATTTTTCTTCTTTGTCGCCTTTAGTTAATTCTTTTATAAAAATAGGCACCATACCAAACTCAGGAATAACACTAAAAATTAAAAGAAAATTCATTGCTAAGTAAAAACTTCCTTGATATTCTGGTCCTAAAATCCTAAAACTTAAAATTACCAAAATAGCCCTAAAAAAACTCGAAAGAATTCTTGAAAGAGCAATCCAAAAAGAATTTTTAACTATTGTTTGTTCGTGTGAAAAGTTTTTAAATAAATAGTTTAAAATTTTTTTAAACATTAGTTAAAATAAATTTAATGACAATCTTTACTTATTTTTACTTATTAAATTTTTTGAGAGATATTTTAATTTTAAGTCAATTTTTGATTATTTTTTATCTGGCTCTAAGAGAAATTAAGAAAAATTTAAAACAAGGTTTCTTTTTTCTTTTAAGATTTTTTTTAATTTTTATCATTGTCTTTTTGTTAGTTGGTTTTTTAAAAGATAAGTTTCCCGAAGTTAGGCCCTTAACTTACCTTGGTTTGGGTTTGAAAGAAAAAAATAGTTTTCCTTCAAGGCATACTGCTTTAAGTTTTGCTTTAACTTTTTTGCTTCTTTATTATGACTTTAAATTTTTTCTTTTTTCTTTAGCTATTTCTCTTTTAATTTCTGTTTTAAGTATTGTTTCTTTAGCCCATTGGCCTCAAGATGTCATTTTTGGTTTTTTAATCGGTTTTCTTTTAGCTTTAATTTTTCAAGAAGGTTTAAATTTTTTTCATCGGCTCAACGCCCATAAGTTTAAACCAAAAACCTAAGACATCTCTTAAAGTTTTAACGAAAACTACCTCGCGACGATCGATTTCTTCTCTAATTATTTTTTTATTTTCATAAAAATAATGAATCTTTTTGATGAAATTGAGGAAGAAATCATAGTAAAGATTTGGTTTTAATTCTTTAATGATGATTAAATTTAAATCTTTAAATTTGTGAAAACTTCTCACTAGATTTTTAATTAACTCATCTTTAATTAAATGAGAAGCAATCTTTTGTGGATCAAGTTTTATGTTAATTTTATAACCTTTTTCTTTTAATTTCTCTAAGATGCTATTTAGGCGAGCAGAGGCATATTGACTATACCAATAAGGATTTTCCTCGCTTTTTTTAAGAGCTAATTCTAAATCAAATTCTAAAGGTGAATCTGGCGTAATAGCTAAAAAAAGAAACCTAACTAAACCACTTGGTAAAACATCTAAAAGTTCGTCAATAGTAATATAAACTCCCTTTCTTTTTGACATTCTTAAAATTTCTTCTCCCCTCTTTATAAGAACATGTTGATAAGTGATAAATTTTAGATTTTTTTCTTTAATACCCAAAATTTCTAGAGTTTTTTTTAATCTTCTTATATGGTCATGATGGTCAGCGCCAAAAATATCTATTAAAAGTTTAAATTTTCTAATAAAGAATTTTTGGTAATGATAAAGAATATCAGAGAAAAAATAAGTTGGCTTGCCGTTTTCCCTAATTAAAAATTCATCTTTATTTTCCCCTACTTTAGTTAATTTAAGAATTAAGGCTCCATTTTTTTTCTCCAAAAGATTTTTTTTCTCAAAAATTTTTAAAACTCTATCGATAAGTTTTTTATCTTGATAAAGAGATGATTCAAAAAAGTAATTATCGAATTTTGTTCCTAATCTTTTTAAAGATTTTTTAATTTCACCTTCTAAAATAATTTTTGCTAAAAATTTACCCAGTTTTTCAAAGTTTTCTTCTTTTTTAACATAATCTTTATATTTTTGAGCAATTTTTTCTAAATACTCACCTCGATAATATTCATCTTCAAAGGGTAAAAGATTAAGATAGGCTTTAGCTGATTTAGCTAAAATTTCTATTTGGGTTCCTCGATCATTAACATAATATTCTTTAGTAACCTTAAAACCCAAAAGTTTTAAAAAATTAGCCAAACTATCTCCTAAAACTGCTGATCTAATATTTCCTAAATGAAGAGGACCAGTTGGATTAGCTGAAACATAATCAAGAACAACTCTTTGTTTTTTAAAAAGAGAAAAGAAAAATTTGTATCGTTTTTTAAGAATTTCCCTTAAATCCTCAAATAAAACTTTTTCTCCTAAGTAAAAATTAAGATATCCACCTTCAACTTCAATTCTGTCAAAATAATTTTTAAATTTATTTTTTATAGTTTCTAAAATAACCTCTTCTTTTTCTGGTTTTATTTTTTTTAAAAGAAAAAGAAGATTAGTTGAATAATCACCAAAATTTTCATCTTTGGTCAGAAAAAATTTTAAATCTTTTTCTAAAGCTAAATAGTCAGCTGGAGAAAGTTCTTTTTTTAAAATTAATTTTGTTTTTCGATATAAATCAATGAGTTGCATTTTTATTAAATAGTTTAATAAAAATTTCCTCTAAAACTTTTTTGTAATCTAATAGACCATTTTCAATCTCATCCATATTTTTTTCTAAAATTCTAGTAAAGTTTTCATCAACATAATAGTTATATTTCTTCTTAAGATAATTATAAATTTTTTCTCCCAAAGATGTAGGAATTAAGTAGCCAGATTTATCAAGAACATATTTTCTTTCAAGAAGCGTTTGAATAAAAGTAGCATAAGTTGAAGGTCGTCCTAAACCACGAGTTTTCATTGTTTCTATTAACTCTGCCTGAGAATAATAAAACTCCCTTGGTCTTCTTTTAATATTTATCTTCTTAACTAAAAATTCACCTTCTTTAATTTCATTTGTTCTTATATTTTTAAAAAATTGAAGATAACCCAATTGATTAATTTTTAAAACCTCTTTAGTTTCTTTTTCTAAATCTAACAACTTTATTTTTAAAAGAGCTTCCATAATTTGAGCTTCTTTAACTTGAGAAGCTAAAAAACGATTAAAGATTAAACCATAAAGCTTAAGATGGTTAGCATTTAGTTCTCTTCTGCCGCTTATTATCATTTCTTCAATCAAATCATTAACATCTGAAACTCTAGTTGGCCTAATGCCCTCATGGGTTCCTTGACTGCCCCAACTTCGAGGTTGATAGATTTCTAAAAGATTATTTTTTTCTAAATATTCTCGAGCTAAAAATCTTCCTAATTCAGAAATATAAATCGAATCAGTTCGATGATAAGTAATTAAACCTCTTTCAAATAAATCTTGAGCTAAATTCATTGTTGTTTGAGAAGAAAATTTAAAAAAATTAAAAGCATCTCTTAAAAGACTATTAGTTTCATAAGGTGGCGGAGGAGAAAGTTTTTTTTCTTCAGTTTTTTCAATTTTTATTTTAATTTTTAACTCATTATTTTTAAAAAGTTTTTTCAATTCCTGAACTTTATTTTTTTCAGTTGTTTCAAAAGCAAAATTGCCACCTTCGCTTTCAACATTAATAAAATAAATTTTGTTTTTTATTTCTTTATTTCTTTCTAATATCCAACCCAGAATTGGTGTTTGAACCCTACCAGCAGAGAGGTTAAGGTTTTTAAAATGATTTTGAATTTTTTCACTTAAATATAAACCTACCCATCGATCAGCTATCCTTCTGACAAGTTGAGCTTTAACTAAATTTAAATTGATTTCTCGTGGTTCTTTTAATCTTTTTAAAAATTCCTCTTTAGTAATTTCATGAAGTTCTAAACGATAAAGATTTTGATTATAAGGATAGAGAAAATTGGCTAAATCATAAGCAATTTTTTCTCCTTCGGCATCAGGGTCAGTAGCTAAATAAATTTTGTTAACCTCTTCAGCTATTTCTTTTAAGCCTTCGATAATATTTCTTTTGGTAAAAATATTATTTGAACCACAAATGGGACAAGCATCTTCGCTAAAATCAAGATGGCGACCACAATTTTGACAAATTTTTATATATTGAAAAATAGGGTAAAAATTTCCATCTTTAACCTCAACTCCATAATAACCTTTAGAATAAACTAAATCAACAAAATGCCCCATAGTAGCACAAATGTTTAAATGAAGATTACCTAAAGAAATTTCATAAATAGTTACCCCCCTTTTAATTCTTCTTGCCGGTCTACCAAAAAAATTAGAAATTGTTCTTGCTTTTGTTGGTGACTCAACAATAACTAAAGCTGTTTCAATTGGATCTTTGAAAACAAATTCTTCTCCTTTAAAAACTCTTTTAACAATTTCTCGATCTTCATCGATTTTTTTAAGAATTTCTTCTAAATTTACTTCTTTGACTTCTTTAAATTTTGTTTGGTAACCAATAATTTTTAATTTGTCTTCAAGATGTCTGAGCAGTTTTTCATTTTCAGTTAAAAGTAAAGCTAAACCCTTAGTTAAACCTAAAGGAAAAAGTCTAGAAGTTCTTCCTGAAGCTTGAAGATAACCTCGAGGATCAGAAATAAGTAAAACAAACTCTTCTTTTCTTTTTTCCAAAACTAATCGTGGATGATTTTTAATTTTTTCTAAAATTTCAGCAGAATTAATTTTTTCTATCAAAAAATTTCTTAAAGGTTCAATTCTTTCTTTAAGAATTTTATTAGCTAAAATTTCTTCTTCTTTCAAATAAGAAATTTTTTTAAGAAAATTGATGTGGCGATTAATAAAATTTTTTTCCATCTCTTCTAAAAATTCTCTTAGAGTTAAAGAAATCCAAAAAAGTTGAAGAGGACTAAAACTGATTTTTAAGGAAAGAATAAACTTAGGAACGCCTATAAAAAGAGCATACCTTACCTTTTGAGGAAGGTCAATTCCTCGAGTTAAAGGATTTTTAATATTAGAAAAACCAACCACTACTTGAATCTCATCGTCTAAAAATTTTTTCAAATTTTTAGAATTAAATTTTTCATAAGAGACAGCAGTTATTCCGTTTTCCTTTAATAAACTTAAATAATTTTCTAAATCTTGTTTATTATAATCATCGCTCAAAAAAACAAAACCGCCATCTCCTAATTTTTTAATCCATTTAATTGATTCGAGCCAAAGATTATCTTTAGATACTAATTGATAAACTTCTTCGATATTTCTCAAATAAGTCGATGAAGAACCAATTTCAAATTTTAAAATTTCTCTAAAAAGGTTTATTCTTTTAGTTTTGGGAGTTAAAGTAGCCGAGGCAGCAATAACTATTCCTTTAGTTTTGGGGTCAATTTCTAATTTGTCGATTTTTTGATAATCTTCAAAATTTTTAGCTTGTCTTTTTTTAGAAATTATTTCCAGAGCTTGGTTAATTTCTTCATCTGTCACTCCTATAAGCTTTAAAACCTTATCTATATTTTTGGGTTGTCTTATTAAAGAATCAGAATCATCAATGAAAACCAATTCAAAATTTTTAGGTAGATTATCAAAATTTTTATGAAGAAAATGAGAAGTAGTTACTAAAATATCAAAATCTCCGCTTAGAAGTTTTTCTTTATCTTCGGGTTTTTTGATAACTAAAATTTTTTTGTTTGATTTTATCAAATTTAATTTTCTTTCAATTTCGGCAAGTAAAATTTTAGAAGGAACTAAATAATAAACCTTCCCTGGATAAAAATGAGAGATGGCAATTCCAAAAGTAGTTTTACCTATGCCAGTAGGAGCAATAATTGTGAAAGACTCATGTTTGAAAACTCTTTGAGCCCAATAAAGGTTTAATTTAAAAGGTGGAAAGCCTAAATTTTTTTCAAAAAAATCTTTATATTCTTTTAATTTTTTATAGACTTCATAATTCTGAGAATAAAAATTTAATAAACTTTGATCAATTTCACTTTCTTTAATCTCCCACAAGCTTTTTTTAAAGAAAGAAAAATCTCTTTCACATAGTCCATAATTAAAAATTTCTTTCGAAAAAGCACCAGCTTTGTCAATTGGGCAAATTTCAAGGTAAAAGGTAAATAAATCTTCTATTTCTTTTTGCATTTTTTGATTTTTTTAAATAAAAAATTGAGGTATAATAAATATTAATAGTATTATACCTAAAAAGAGCCGAATTAATTAAAAAAAAATAAAAAATGAGCCCCAGAAAAAAGAAAGAAACCCAAGTTGGTATTTTTTCCTTTAAGGACCCCTACCATCATCAAGATTTACAATTTAAAATGATTCCTATTGAAAATTTAACTGTAGTTCCTCATCAGCGAAAACCCAGTCCTTATCATGTCAAACATCTAGTTAATTCAATTGAAAGAATAGGGTTTATTGTTCCGGTAATTGTTGTCCCGCGAGAAGATGGAATGTATATGATTATTGATGGTCAACATCGGCTTTTAGCCGCTAAAGAACTAGGAATTAAAGAATTGCCAGCTATTGTTGTTCCTGAAAGATTGGCTCAATTAATGATGAACTTTAATATTGAAAAAGAACTGAATATTAGAGAAAAATCTTATGTAGCTATTGCTATTTATAGACAATATTTAGAAGCTAATCCTCAGATGATTGAATCTGATCCGGAAATAGCTGACTCAATTGAACAAGCTTATTATGTAACTTTGGGAATAGCTTACGAAAAGGCTGAAAAACTGTCTGGAAGTTCTTTTGAGTCAATTCTTAAAAAATGTGATTTCTTCTTAGATGAACCATTAGAAACAGCTCTAAAAGTTAGAGAAGCTCGAAGCGAAAAAGTAATTCAGGCTAATACTTTAGTTAGAGATATTGCTCAAAAATTAAAAGAAATGGATAAGTGGCATCCTTATATTTATCAACAAATCATTTCCTGGGCTAATCCTTATAAAAGAAAAAGACTACCAACCGAATTTGATGACCTCTTTAACACTTTAATTGAAAACTTAGAAAAAGCAGCTGCTAATCCAGAAGTTGTGCTTGGCGAGATTTTAGAAGAAGAAACAAGTTTTTAAATGGAGATTGAATCTTTAAAAACAATTATTGAAGAAGAAATTAAAAAACCTCAAGAAGTCGCTTCAATTGTTGAAATAGTTAAAAATCTTATTCTTTTAGGTTATCTTTCTCGAGCTTCGGATATTCATCTTCAACCGAGAGAAAAATATTTATTAGCTCGCTATCGGATAGATGGAATTGTTCATAATTTTTTTGAAATTCCTAAAGTTCTTCAAGATGAAATAATTTCCAGGATAAAGATTTTATCTAATCTGAGGATTGACGAACATTTTGCTGCTCAAGATGGGCGCTTTCGTTTTTATCTTGATGAAGAAAAAAATGATTATTTTGATATTAGGGTTTCAATTATGCCTACTTATTACGGAGAGAATGCAATTTTAAGATTATTAGTCAGTCTAGGAGAAAAATTTACTTTAGAAAATTTAGGACTATCATCTCGAGATTTAGAAGAAATAAAAAAGGCAATTTCTCGACCATACGGAATGATTTTAGCTACTGGACCAACGGGTTCAGGAAAAACAACAATGCTTTATACTATTTTGAATGTTTTAAATACCGAAGGAGTTCATATAATTACCATTGAAGATCCCGTAGAATATGCCATTCCAGGAATTACTCAAATTCAAGTTAATCCTCAAACTAATTTGACCTTTGGTAAAGGTTTAAGAGCTATTTTAAGACAAGACCCTGATATTATTATGGTAGGAGAAATTAGAGATGAAGAAACAGCAAGTATTGCCGTTAATGCTGCTTTAACAGGCCATCTACTTTTGTCGACTTTGCATACTAATGATGCTCCTGGAGCTATTGTTAGGCTTTTAGAATTAGGAGTTGAGCCATATCTTATTGCTTCAACTGTGAATGTAGTAATTGGTCAAAGGTTGGTTAGAAAAATTTGCAATTATTGTCGAAAGGAAAGAGAAATAAAAAAAGCAGAAATTGAATCTTTAAAAGAATTTTTACCAGAAAGAACAATCGAGGAACTAGAAAAAATAACTAAAATAAATTATGGTGAGGGTTGTAAAAATTGTAACAATACTGGATATTATGGTCGAACTGGAGTTTATGAAGTTTTAAGTATTTCTGATGAGATTAGAGAATTGATTCTTAAAAAAGCAAGTTCAACTGAAATTAAAGATAAAGCAATTGAATTGGGAATGACAACAATTTTGGAAGATGGTATAAGAAAGGTTATTCAGGGGATTACCACCATCGAAGAAGTTTTAAGAGTTAGCCATGAATAAAAAACCTTTTATTTTTAGAGTAACTTTAAACGATAAAATAAATTTTTCCAGAAATCTAGCTCTTCTTTTAAAAAGTGGAATTAGCCTTTCTGAAGCTTTAATTATTTTAAGAGAAAGTAGCTCTTCGAAATCTTTAAGATATATCTTGGGTGAGATAATTAATGACATTGAAAGAGGTCAATTTTTAGCTACTGCTTTAGAAAAATTTAATAATAAATTAGGCAATTTTTTTGTTTCGGTTATTAGAGTTGGTGAATATACAGGAAAACTAACTGATAATTTAGAAAGATTAGCTATTGAATTTAGGAAAATAGAAAAGCTTAGGAGCAAAATGATAACTTCTTTTATCTATCCCTCTTTTATTATTGGCTCTATGATAGGAATTATAGTTTTGGTTGTTTATTTTCTTTTTCCTAGGCTTTTACCTATTTTTCAAAACTTAGGAGTAGAATTACCCTTAACTACTAAAATCTTTTTATCAGTCTCATTATTTCTTTTAAATTATGGGATCTATCTCTTTTTAAGCCTCCTAATCCTATTTTTTTCTTTTCCTCTTCTTTTAAGATTTCAGCAACTTAAATACGGTTTTCATTTCTTTTTAATTCATTTTCCTCTTGTTTCTGGTTTAATTAGAAAATATGTTTTAGCCCAATTTTCTCGTAATTTGGCAATTCTTTTGGAAAGTGGTTTACCAATAGTTGAAGCTTTAAAACTCTCCGGAGAAAGTTTAGAAAATTTAGTTTATCAAAAAATTGTCCTTGAGGGAGTTGATTTTATTTCTAAAGGTCATAGCTTAGGAGAATTTTTACAAAAAAATAAAAAATATTTTCCTTATAATTTTATTCAGATGGTAATTATTGGAGAAAAAAGCGGTAATTTAGCCAATACTCTTTTTTATCTTGCCGAAAATTATGACGAAGAATTAGATATTGATTTAGAAAGATTTGTCAATTCTCTCGAGCCTTTGATTTTAATAATAATCGCCGCTTCAGTAGGTTTTATTGCTTTAGCAGTTATTACTCCTATTTATGAAATTTCCAATAAATTATCAAGATAAAAGTTTTACCTTGATTGAAGTCCTTTTAAGTTTAGCTATCATTGCTTTGATTTCAACTTTTATTTTTTCTCTTTTTCAAAATGTAAACAGAATTTTAGCTTCAGCTCGAATTAATCTTCAAATTATTTCAGCTCTTCAAGATGAAATTGAAAAAATCAAAGTTTTAAAATATGAAGATGTTGGCATTCAAGGAAGTTGGCCTCCTGGAATTTTGCCTAAAGAAAAAATAATTGAAAAAGGAGGTCTTCAAATAAAGGTTACTTTTTATATAAGAAATATTGATGATCCAAAAGATGGCACTATAACCTCAACTCCTCGAGATACTGCTCCAGCTGATTATAAATTAGTAGAATTGGAAGGAGAATGTTTAAATTGTTCTTTGCCAATAAAAAAACAAGTCTTAACTACCTATATAGCTCCTAAAACAGTTGAAGCTTTAACTAGAAATGGTTCAATGTTTATCCAAGTAATTAATGCTGAAGGAAAACCAGTAGCTAATGCTTCGGTAAAGGTTGATTATTTAAACTCTCCTCAATTTACTATTCAAGATATAACTGATAATTTAGGAATTTTAAGATTAATTGATATTCCTCCAGGAATTAATGCTTATAGCATTTATGTTACCAAAAGTGGTTATTCCTTTGATAGAACTTACCAGCCAGGAACCCAAGAAACACCCAATCCGATTTTACCTCATCAAACTGTCCGAGCTGGTGAATTAACGACCGTCACTCTTCAAATTGATCTTTTAAGTAAATTAAAAATTAAAACTCATAATATCTTTTGTCAACCATTAAGTTTTGCTCAATTTAATCTAAAAGGGACAAAATTAATTAATTTTGATCCACCAAAAAGTAAAACTGATATAACTACTACAACAGATGAAAATGGTTTTAAAGAATTAAATGTTGAGTTTGATAATTACTATTTGACTATAACTGATTCTCGATATGTATTAAGAAGTAGTCAACCATTTTTGGAAGAACCATTTGAAGTCAAGCCTAATTCTAACTATTTTTATGATTTGACCTTAAGTTCCCGTTCGCCGATAAATCTTTTGGTTAGTGTTGTTGATGAAGCTGGCAATTATCTTGATGGAGCTAATGTAAGAGTTACTAAAAATGTTAATGAATATTGGGAAAAAACTACTGGCGAAGAAACAATAGTTAACAATACTTGGAATAATAGTTATGATTCTTTAAGTTCAGGAATTGATCCTGATTCTAATCCGGAAATTTTAAAACTTAAGGATTTAGGTGGATTTTACTCAACTTCAACTGAATGGTTGGTTTCTAAAACAATTGATTTAGGAACCTCAACAACTGCTTTTAAAAAATTTAGTTGGGTAGGGAATAAACCTCCAGGAACTTCAATAAAATTTCAAGTTAGTGCTAACAATGATAATTTAACTTGGAATTTTATTGGTCCTGATGGCACTAGTAATTCTTATTTTGAAGATTCTGAATTTAATTTACCTTCAATATTAAGAAATAATCGCTATTTTCGTTATAAAGTTTACTTACAAACAAATGACCCATCAGTAACTCCTTATTTAGATAAAGTTTCTCTTAGTTTTTATTCTTCTTGTTTTTCTCCTGGCGAGGTTTTGTTTGAAAATTTACCACCCGGAGAATATAATCTCGAAGTTACTAAACCAGGTTATTTCTTTTATAATAAAACTATAATTCTTTCTGATGAAGAATTTTATCATGAAAAAGTTATTCTTACTCCTTAGTTTATTTTTTTCAGTTTTTGTTTTTAGCCAAGAAGTAAATAAATTTTATGAGATTTTTCCTTTAACTTCGAATAAATTTCGTCTAGGAACTAAAAAAATAACCCAACCTATAATTCCAGTAAATGATTTTTTAAGTGGTCTTAGTTTATGGATTGATAATCCTCAAGAAACTGAAATTAATTTAAAAATTGAGGATAAAAATGGTTTAGTAATTTTTGAAAAAAATTTTACCATCCCGGTTGTTTCTGAAAATAATTGGGGAACTGAATACTTTTTTCCTTTAGGAAATAATTTAAGAATAAATTCTGGCGAAAAGTATTTAATTATCATCCAACCTCTTCAAAGAAGCAACCTTAATTTATATTTTTTCTATAATCAAAACCTTCTCCAAGGAACAGAAGAAAAAAGTTATGTTTTTGAAGGAGTTAGAGAGTTATTAATTAATGATGAACCATCTGATAAAATTTTAAAACTAGCTCTCTATGAAGGTAAAGAAAATCTACCCCCCGTTATTTCTGAGCTTCAAATTGAATTCTTGAGTGAAAATCAAACAAGAATTTCTTTTTATGCCGATGAACCAGTAAAATACAAATTAGTTTATAATGCTTTTGGTGAACCATCAACAGAGGTGAAAATTGATTATTTTAACACTTGCCCAGTTAATTTGAAAAAATGTGATTTAGTTATTAGGACTGATCCAGGAAAAAATTATTCCTATCTTTTAGAAGTAAAAGATTATTGGGAAAATAAAACCGAAAGTCAAGGAACATTTGAGACTCCGCTTTTCAAAACTTTCGAAACAGAAAATTCTACTTCATCTCAAAATTCTCCCTCGAAAAATTTAGAAGAGAATAATAAAAAAGAAGAAACTCCTCAATTGCTAAAAAAAGAAAATTACTCTCCATTTCAAAATAAAACTTCTTCAATCTCAACCTCTTCTAATTTAACTTCTAAAAACTTACAAAGAAAATCCACTAATTTACCCCCAAGCTCTTTAGAAACATCAAAAAATAAAGAATTGTTTCAAACCACCTCTCTTAATAAATTTTTAAAACCAACCGATTCAGAAATCTCAACTTCAGCTTCGGTAAATTTGTCAACAACTTCTAATAATCTTCAAATAAATTTACCCTTAAAATTTTTCCAATCTAATTTTTCTAGAATTTTAATTATAATTTTGGGAGGAATTCTTTCTTTTTTAATCTTTAAGAAATTCAGATGAAAAAAGCTCTTACTTTAATTGAACTTACTTTCTTTATGTTAATTATCTCTTTTATTCTTTTTGTTTTTTTGCTTTTCATTATTAATATTTCGAATGCTAATATATATTTAGTTTTTGGACTTGGAAGTTATAGCGATGTTAATTTAGCCTTAAGTCAATTAAAAAAAGAATTAAAATCAGCTGAGGATTCAAATGTTGGACATTATCCTTTAGAGTTAGTTTCATCAACAAGCATTATTTTTTATAGTGATGTTAATAATGATGGTTTAGTTGAAAGAGTAAGATATTTTTTGGATGGGGAGGAGCTAAAAAGAGGAATAGTTTTTCCTAATGGTAATCCATTGAATTATAATCTCAATCAAGAAAAAATCCAAGTTTTAGTTAAGAATTTAATTCCTAATCAAAAAATTTTCTCTTTTTATGATGAAAATTTGAATGAAACTTTGGATATTGCTAAAATAAAAGTAATAAAAGTAAATTTAAAAGTAAAAATCGATACTAAAGGAAACACTTGGGAAGATTATATCTTTATTAGCCCGAGAAATTTAATTACCAAATGAAAGCCAAAAGTCAAATACTTTTTTATGTTCTTTTTTATCTTTTTTTGACGGTTTTTATTTTTACCGGATCTTTGGTTTGGATTAATTTTTATCTTTCTTCGGTTAATAGAGAAATTCAAAAAATAGTAGCTTTAAATATAGCTGAATCAGGAATAGAATATTATCGTTGGTATTTAAACCATTTTCCTCGAGATTTTACAGATGGCACCAATCAACCAGGACCATATATTCATAATTTTTACAATCGAGCTGGAGAAAAAATAGGGGAATTTGTTTTAGAAATAAATCCACCATTAGAAGGTTTTTCTTTGGTTAATATTAAGTCAACAGGAAAATTAATTTCTTCGAATATTAAAAAAACAGTTGAAACTATTTTAGGAAGACCATCGGTAGCTAAATTTTCGGTAGCTGTTGATGATAATATTAGATTTGGAGAAGGAACAGTAGTTTATGGAGAGGTTCATTCAAATAAAGGTATAAGGTTTGATGGCTTAGCCTATAATTTGGTTAAAAGTTCTTTATTGACCTATTTTGATCCTGATCATTCAGGTTGCAAAGAATGGGCAGTTCATACCCATATTTCTCCTCAGGATCCTTGTCCTGATCCCAATAATCCTGATCCGAGTACTATTCCTTTAAGGCCTGATGTTTTTAAAGCAGGAAGAGAGGTAGGAGCATCGCTATTAGATTTTGTTGGCTTAAGTGCTGATTTATCTACTTTAAAAAACTTAGCTATTTCTAATGGTATTTACTTAGGATTTTCAGGAAACAATAATTATGGTTATGAGTTAGTTCTTAAAGAAAATAATTTTGATGTTTATAAAGTTACCGATATTGTTTCTCAGCCTCAAGGTTGTGTAATTTATGATATGAATGAAGGTTATGGCAATAATAGTCGTTATAAACATAGTACCTGGAGTATTAAAACAAAACAATTTATAGGTACCTATAATTATCCTTCTAATGGGGTTATTTTTGTTGAGGATAATGTTTGGGTAAGTGGGAGAGTGAATAATAAAAAAATAACAATCGCCTCAGCTAAATTTCCAGAAAATTCTGCTCAAATGACTAATATTATTATTAATAATGACCTTCTTTATACAAATTATAATGGGCAAGATTCAATCGGTTTAATTGCTCAAAGGAATATTAATGTTGGTTTAAAAAGCGAGGATGATTTACGGATCGATGCTGTTTTAATCGCTCAAAATGGCAGAGTTGGGAGATATTATTATAATTCAAATTGTGGTCCAGAATATAAAAGAACAAAAATTACTATTTATGGAAGTATTATAACTCGAAAAAGATATGGATTTAGTTGGGTAGATAGTTTGGGAAATTATACTTCAGGTTATCTATCAAGGGAATTAATTTATAATGCTAACAATCTTTATTTTCCACCGCCTTATTTTCCTTTAGCTTCTGAATTTTATAGCATTTTCAAATGGAAAGAATACTAACTTTTTCACAAATTTTATTTTTTTTTTAAAAATTCTTTGAGTTAAAATTAAGAAATAAAAATGGTCGGTCAAAATTAAAAATAATTAAAAAATCAAAATGAGCTCTAAAAAAGCTTTTACCTTAATAGAAATTTTGCTTGTAATCGGAATTATTGTTCTTTTAGCTGGTGCAGTTATCGTCGCTATTAACCCTGGTCGACAATTTGCTAAAGCTCGAAATACTCAAAGAACAACTGATGTCAATGCAATTTTAAGCGGTATTTTACAAGTAATGACTGATAATCAAGGAAGATGGAGTTGTCCAGGAAGTACTTATTACTCAACCTCTTTGCCTCCTATGGTAACAACTACAATTGTCGCCACTTCAGAAACTGCTACAACGGAGATTAATCTTTCTTGTTTAGTTCCTAATTATCTTCCTAGACTTCCTATCGATCCTTCATTGCCAACTTCTTCTCTTAGTACTGGTTATACTTTATTCTATAATACCTCAACAGGAAGAATTTCTGTTTGTGCTCCTAATGCAGAACTTAATGAAACAATTTGTACTCAAAGATAGAATAAAAAAGCCGGCCGTTAATCAGATAATAATTAAATGAAAAAATTTGTTTTACTATTAATTTTTATACTCACAGTCGGCTTAATTTTTAGCTTTGCTTTAGTTAAGGCTCAAGAGAATGAAAATGAAGAAGGCAAATCTGTTGAGGTAAATGAAGAGGAAACTTTTGAATTTAAATATAAGCCAGAAAAAGGTGAACGAAAGTTGCCAGTATTTTCAGAAGAACAGCTTGGTCCATTCAAGAGCTTAGATGATTTTGTTAGAAAAGAAATTGCTGAATATCCAAAAGCTAGCTTTTTCTTACTTAATCCTACTGGTCATGCTGTTCAGCAAGGAGTTGTTGAACAAAATCAAAATAATGTTTTAACTGTTAATTCTCAAGGCCTTAAGTTTGATTGGACAGTAGCTACTGATACTCAAGTAATTATTTTCCCAAGACTAGTTTTTTCTACTCAAACAGCTCCTACTACTTTTGATATTGCTACAGGAACAGTAGTGAAGGTTTTCGGGTCATGGGATGGCCAAAAATTAGTTGCTAAAAGAGTTGTTTCTTTAGAAAAAAAAGCTCCAGTTGAGGTTGAAGAATTAATCGAAAGAATAAGAGAGTTATTAAGACAATATTTACAGAGAAAATAATTTTTCTATATGTTTAACTAACATTGCACAATAGCCCCATTCATTATCATACCAAGAAAAAACTTTAACTAAATCACCATCAACAACTTTTGTTAGAGTAAGATCAATAACAGCACCATATGGCTCACCAATAATATCACTTGAAACAACTGGATCTTCAACTACTTTGATAACCTCTTTCCATTGTGGTGAATTTGCTTCTTCTTTAAAAATATTATTTATTTCTTCAACTGATGTAGGTCTTTCTGTCAGCATTGTAATATCAGATAAGGAAACAGTGACAACCGGAACTCTTATTGAAATTCCATCAAATTTTCCTTTCATTTCAGGAATGACTCTGGCAGTTGCTTCAGCTGCACCTGTTGTTGAAGGAATAATATTTTGGGCTCCAGCTCGACCGCGACGAAAATCATGCCCCTTAACAACGCTATCGACAATTGTTTGAGTATTTGTATAAGCATGAATTGTTGTTAAAATTGCTTTTTTAACCCCAATTCTTTTATTTAAAATAGCAATTACTGGATTAACTGAATTAGTTGTGCATGAAGCATTAGAAGTAATTAATCCTTGTTCACCCAAAGAATAAATTTTACCTAAATCTTCTAAACCAGGAGTAAAATGAGGAGTAATCTCATCTTTTGTTGGTGCAGTAATAACAACTCTTTTGGCTCCAGCAGTTAAATGAGCTTTAGCTTTTTCAAATTCAGTAAAAACACCAGTTGATTCAACAACAACATCAATATTTAAATCTTTCCAAGGAAGTTTTAAAGGATCAGTTTCTTTTAAGATTAAAATTTCTTTACCATCAACAATCAATTTTCCATCTTTAACTTCAACTGATTTATTATAACGACCATAAACAGTATCGTATTTTAATAAATAAGCTAAATTTTCAGTGTCAGATAAATCATTAATAGCGACTATCTCAAAATTTTCTTTACCAAAAGCTTGACGAAAAAATATTCTCCCAATTCTACCGAATCCATTTATTGCTACACGCATTTTTTAAACCACGGATTTACACGGATTTAGAACAGATTAACACGGATAGATTATTCATTACGGATTTACACGGATTTATATTATCCGCGCAAATCAGTGGTGTTAAATTAACGACCTTTCTTTTATTTTAAGATCTTTAGTTTTAAATTGCAAAATATTTCTTAAAGAAGCAGACAATTTAATTAAGTTTCGAGAAAACTCATGCAAATTTTTTATTCCATTATTTAATTGATTAAAAGCTTTTTCAAATGATTCTTCTAAGTATCTAAGATCTTTTTCAATTTGAGAAATCTCTTCTAAAAGATAAGTTAAATTTTGAGCTATCTCTTGCTTTTTAAAAGCTAAGAGTAGGGAAGAGACTAATATTTCGAAAGTCTTGGGAGAAGTTAAAACTACTGATTTTTCTTTAGCGAATTCCCAAATCTCATCATAGGTTTTATCGCTTAAGATTTCATAATAAAGACCTTCATTGGCTAAATAAATAATAGCGAAATCAACTGTATTTTTGTAAGGTTGAATATATTTTCGAGAAACAGACTCTATTTTTAATTTGAGATTATTGATAATTTCTTTTTTTAACTGACTTTTATCGTTAATTTCTTTTAATTTTTGATACGGAAATTTAGCATCAATGGGAATCAACTTATCATTAAACTTCAAAACATAATCTACCTGATCAAATCCTAGGCGATATTGTTTTTCATAATAAGAATTAGGCAGATTTTTTAAAATTTCTTCGACCATAATTTCTCCGAAGAAGCCTCTTTCCTTAGGTCCGCTTAAAATATCTTTAATTTCTTTAGTTTCCTCTAAACTTAAACTTAAATTTTTAGCTAATTCCTCCAAGCGAGTGCTCGTTTCTAAAAATTTTTGCTCTCTCTCAATTGTTTCAAAAAATCTTTTATTTAATTCATCTTTAAGCAAATTAAATTTTTCAAAAATACCAGTCTCTAAATTTTGAAAAAAATTAAGAAGCTTATCTTCTAAATTTAAATCTTCTTTCTCTTTCTTTTTTATCTCTCTTATTTCTTTATAGAGATAAATAATAGCTCCTAATAAAAAGAAGAGAATTAAAAATTGCAATAGATTAAATAACGTAACCATATTTAGTTTCTAAGAATTTTTCAATTTCTTCTTTAGGAGTTCCATACTTCACTCTACTTAATTCAGCAATTAAATCAATTTGTTGAAGATTGGGTTTATTAGGAGGAATTGTTTGTAAACTAAAAGGTTTTGAAGGATAACCATCGATTAAGAGACTGATATAAGCATGGTAGTTAGGTAAATTAACAAAATCAAATTTACTAAAGACAGGAGCAAATTTTCTTTCTAAAAATTCAGCATCTTCTGGACCAACTCGAAAAGATATGATTGTTCCTACGTTACCAAAAACAGCATTAATAATATCTTCTGGTACTTGTTTAATGTATTGATGAGCAAAAATCATATTTAATCTATATTTACGAGCTTCAGCTAAAATTGAAGCTACTCCCTTAAAAGCAAAATTTTGAAACTCATCAATATAAAGATAAAAGTCTTTTCTTTCACTTTCAGGAATTTCTCCTCGAGCAAAAGCAGCAATCAGGATTTTAGTAATCAAAAGCATCCCCATAATATAAGCACTTGTTTCTCCTAAAACTCCTTTAGGCAGGTTAGCGATAAAGATTTTTTTATTGTCCATAATATCTCTAAAATCAATAGTTGATTTTGGCTGGCAAATTATTGGTCGAATATAGTCATTAGTAGTAAAAGGATTAAGCTTAGAAGTAACCCAGGTAATCATTTCGTCTAAAGATAATTCTCTTTGAGCCCGAGTAGCTTGTTCGCGCCAAAATTCAACTACTGGATAGTTTTTACATTTTGAAAGCAAATCTTCTCTAAATCCTTCATCAACAAAAACACGAGAAACATCAAGAAGAGTATGTCCCCAATCAGGGTTATCCATCAAAAGAAGTAGGGAATTGCGAAGATATTGTTCAAATAATGGACCACCGGTCATTTCAAGATTATAAATTTTTCCAATAATTTCTATTATCATATTGATAATTCTTGTTTTATCCTCAGGCCTATTTTTATCGTATTCTAAAATGTTAAAACCAATAGGTTGCTTAGTATCTGGAGGATTAAAATAGACAACGTCATCTATTCTTTCTTTAGGGATTAAACCTAATATTTCTTGAGCAACATCTCCGTGAGGATCAATAAAACAAACACCTTCACCATTTTTAATATCTTGTTCTATCATATTTTTAAGCAAAGTAGTTTTACCAGTTCCTGTTTGTCCAATAACATACATATGACGGCGGCGGTCATCTCTTTTTATTCTGACAAAAACTTCTAAGCCTTCATAATTATTTTTTCCTAAAATTATACCTTCTCGAGGTAAATTAGGAGGCGGTGGAGCTGAACGAGCTTTAAGCCAGTGAATTAAAGGATTTTTATTGTAGGAAATAGGGAAGTGGAAAATTGAAGCAATTTCTTCGGTATTTAAAATAACAGCCTCTTTTTCATTAAATAATCTAAAAGCAAATTCATAAAAAATCTTTTTTAATTTATTTTTCTTAGGTTTGATTAAATTTATTTCATTAAAAGGTGGGTTATTAAATTGAAGAAAAGCACTTTCGAGAGAGGTTAAAATTCTTTCCGCACTAAGTTCATCAAAAGAAGAAGCTATTAATCTAATATTTACTTTAAACAAAGGTTTAGTAGCTTTTTGTTCTAGGAGTTTAATTGTAATTTCTTCAATCGGTTTTGGTTTTAATTCTTCTTCTTTTTCTTTCTTCGTTTTTTCAGGCATAATTAGAGTTTCGGTAATTGCTTGAGGAGAAAAAAATTCTCCTACAGTTTTTTTAAAAACATCGCCCCAACCACTTCCTTGCATTACTTCTTCTAATTTTTTGCCTTCTCTTAAAGCTTTAACTTTTTCAAAAATCGATTTATTAACTGAAGAAGAAACCGGTTGAAGAATTAATTGATAAGCTAAGCCTTCACCAACTCGAGAGAGTTTATTATAAGCACCCAAAAAAGCATCAAAAGGATCGATATTACTTTGGGCAATTTGCTGATAAGTTTTTAAAGGAAGGTAATAATGGTTTTTAAGTTTAATTAAAGTAGCTAAAGAATAACCATCAGGATTGAAGACATTGTAATCTGTTCGATAAATAATTGTTTCTGACCCTGGCCAGAAAGATTTAATCATCTTTTTAACATACTCCAAATCTTTACGAGAAACAGCTACAAAGAAAAATATTTCTTCACCAACATGAGGAAGAGCTACTTCAAAAATAACCGGGTTTTTTACTTTAGTTAAAGTAGCCAAAAAATTTTCGAAATTGCTAATTTCCTCAATTATTTTCAATTTAGGTTCTTGAGAAGTAAACTGAACTAAAGAATAATTGGGAATTTCGACTAAAAGTAAAACATAATTAAAAGACAAATTTATTTTTTTTCTTTCCCTTATTTTTCTTAAAAACCAAAAAGTTAATAAAATAATAAAGCAACCTAAACCAGTTAAAAATCCAAAAAGAAAATAATTAAAGCTATTCATTATGTTATTAATTTTATTTTACCAAGATTAACCAAAGCTTCTAAAAAATGCTCAATAATCACATCATGAAACATATCGACTAAAAATGGATTGCCGGTAGCTAAGATAAAATTTAAAGCTTTATCTACCCCTTCATCTAAAGCAATTTGAACGGCTTGAGCTAAAGTATTAGAAACATCCGATAAATCTGAAGCTGAACTTGGTGCTCCATGAATTTTAATTTCCTCTTCAAAAGCTGGACTTTTTTCTATTTCCTCTTTTAATCTTTCTAAAGTAAATTTAATTCTCTCTTTAGCTTCTTCTCGAGAAATAATCTCTGGTGAAGGCTTTTCCCCATAAATACTTTCATATCTTTTGATAAATTTTTCTACTCCTGGTTTTGATGGTCTAGGAGTCGGAATGTTTATCATCCTAATTAAATTTTACTTTAAAAAATCAAAAATTTTATAAACATCACCTGCTCCAATAGAGGCTAAAACCCATCTTCCTTTTTTGATTTTTTCTTTTAAAAACTTAGCTAAGTCTTCAAAATTCTCAAAATAATCAAGATTTAATTTTTTTGCTAGTTCTTTATCTGTTTTTAGTTTTTTAATTTTTATCAAAATTTCTTTTTCTCGAGCTGAAGGAAATGTTTTTAAAATTAAAACTTTAGTCTTTTTATCCTTTTTTATTTTTTTAAAAATCTCTGAAAATTCATCAAAAAGAAAATGAAGGCGAGTAAAAGTATGGGGCTGAAAAATTAAAATTTTTTTATATCTTTTAAATTTTATTTTTAAACTTTGATAAAAACTAAAAACTTCATTTGGATGATGAGCATAGTCATCAATAAAAGTTAATCTTTTTGTTTTTTTAATAATTTCAAAACGACGGCGAATTCCTTTATAGTTTTTTAATGATTTTAAAAATTTAGAGAAGGGAAGAGACAAAAATTTTCTTAAGCAATTTAAAAGAGATAAATTTTGTTGAAAATGTTTTCCAGGAATAGGGAAAGGAAAGTTTGTGTTTATTTTTTTGACTTTTAGGTGAAGGGTATTTTTTTGAAAAGGAAAATTTTTATGAGTAATTAAGATTTTTGGTTCTTTTAGATTTTTAATGAATTTTAAATAACTTTTTAAATAAGATTGATAATTTTTAAAATAATCTGGGTGGTCGTAATCTACATTAGTGATAATAATTATCCGAGGAAAGTAATTTAAAAAAGCATCGCGATATTCATCGGCTTCAATAATAAAAAGGGGTAAATTTTTTAAATTTTTTTTAAGCCAACTCAAGTTTTTTAGCTTTTCTTCATTTTCTTTTAAAAATTTAATTTTTTCTTGAAAATTTTTGCTTACTCGAGAATTGCTTTGCCATTCAATAACTTCTGAACCAACTAAAACTGTGGGATCATAACCTAAATCTTGAAAAATTTTACCTAAAACAGCAGTTGTTGAGCTTTTTCCATGAGAACCACAAATAGCTATTCCAAAAGATTGATTGAAGATTAAAGCTAAAGCTTGGGGATATGATAAGAGAGGTATTTTTAATTTTTTAGCATAAGCAACTTCTTCATTATTAGAGGAGGGAAGAAGAAAAGCTACCGAAGAAATAACTGCATCAACTGGCAATTCTTTTTTTAAATTTTCTTTATTAAAACCTTCATAATATTTAATTTTTTCTTTTTTTAAAACTTCATCAGTAAAAAATTTTTCTTGAATATCAGAACCAACAACTTCAATTCCCAAACCTTTTAAAATTTTAGCTAAAGCTACTACCCCAACGCCCTTAATTCCAATTAAATAAACTTTTTTCCACCTTTCTATTTGCATCGCTTATCATTTTAAAATAAAATAATCGAAAACCGATGACTGAAACAATAGTAACTAGTTCAATTACTTTAACAGATGTTCTTTATAATGTT
Source organism: bacterium HR35 (assembly GCA_002898235.1). GTDB lineage: Bacteria > Patescibacteriota > Minisyncoccia > UBA6257 > HR35 > HRBIN35. Next base: position 142,385 of record BEIL01000001.1, on the reverse strand, counting down.
TTGAGATTTCTCTTTACTGCTTTTTTTATTGGCGCTAGTCTTTTATTTACTTACTTAGGAGTTTTTAAATACATTCTGACGAAAAGTCCTAATATTGAAGAAACTAATAAAATGGTTTTTTTTATTGCTTTAGCTTTAGTATTTTTAGTTATTGCTTTTTTTGTTCCAGCTTTGATTGCTAATTTTATTATAAGTTTGCGAGGCGAAGGAGAAATTAAGCCATTTCCGAGAAGTGGAGTTATCTTAAGACCTACAGGAACCTACACACCTCTTCGCTTGCCATTTCCTGAAAACAATGGAGAATAAGAAAAAGAGATATTAATAAGTTCGTAAAATAATTCTTTTACGAACTTAAATCTCAGCTATCCTTTGATAGAATTTTATTCTGAGTTTTATTCCTTTATTTAAACTTGCTTTTAAAAAAGATAAAATTTTTTCTTTATTAATTTTTTTGCAGGAGAAAATATCTAAAGATAAATAATTATACTCTGGCCAAGTATGAAGGGCAACATGACTTTCTTGAATAATTTGAATTAAAGAGTAACCTACAAAAGGATACTTATAAGAGCTAATTTTTTTTATAATCGGTCTGCCTACTGGTTGAGTTTTTGTTAATTGGACCAGTTTAGAAATCAAACTTAAAAGAAATTTTTTCTCTAAAAAATTTTTTTCAACTCGAAAAATATCAACCATTAAATTAAATCCAATAATTTTTTTCATTTTCTTCGTTAAATTTTAATAAACTTTTTCTAAAATTCAAAGTGGTTTATAATATAAATAGTCAAAATTTAAAATTTAGCGGGATTAGTTGAGTGGCCCAACGCCACCTTCCCATGGTGGAGACACGGGTTCGATTCCCGTATCCCGCTCTTTTAATTTTAAATGTTAAAAAAAATAAAAATCTCTTCCCTACCCTCGGAAGTTTTATTTATTTGGAAAAAACTTTTGGCTAATGGTTATCAAGCTTATTTAGTTGGCGGTTGCGTTCGAGATATTTTGCTTCACCGAAAACCAAAAGATTGGGATTTGACTACTGATGCCAAACCAGAAGAAATTTTAAAAATTTTTGGTGAATCTGCTTTTTATGAAAATCGTTTTGGAACAGTTGGAATTAAAACTAATTCCGATGATGAAACTTTAAAAGTAATTGAAGTAACAACTTTTAGAATTGAAAGTGATTATTTTGATTTTCGACATCCGCAAGAAGTTGTTTTTGCTTCTAAATTGGAAGATGATTTAAAAAGAAGAGATTTTACTATTAATGCTTTAGCTTTGGATTTTAATGGGAAGATTATTGATCTTTTTGAAGGTTTAAAAGACCTTAAAAATAGGTTAATAAGAGCTGTTGGCAATCCAGAAGAAAGATTTTATGAAGATGCTCTAAGGATGATGAGAGCTATTCGGCTAGCCTGCGAATTAAATTTTGAAATTGAAGAAAAAACATTAGAAGCCATTAGAAAAAATTCCGAACTTATCAATTATATTGCTTATGAAAGAATAAGAGATGAATTTAATAGGATTATTATGAGCAAACAAGCTATTAAGGGTTTAGAGCTTTTAAGAGAAACTGGAATTTTAAAAGAAATTTTGCCAGAACTTCAACAAACTTATGGTGTTTCTCAGAATAAACATCATAAATATGATATCTATTATCATTCTTTAAAATCTTTAGAATATGCCGTTAAAAAAAACTATCCACTTCATCTAAGGTTAGCGGTTCTATTTCATGATATTGGTAAAGTTTTAACCAAAAAAGGCGAAGGACCAGAAGCAACTTTTTATAATCACGAAATTGTCGGAGCTAAAATTACTAAAAAAATTTTAGAAAGATTTCGTTATCCCAATTCTCTGATTAAAAAAGTAACTCATTTAGTAAGACATCATATGTTTTATTTGGAAATTGACAAAGTGACTCCAGCTGCTGTTAGAAGGTTTATCAGAAGAGTTGGCGAAGAAAATTTAGAAGATTTATTTAAATTAAGACATGCTGATCGAATTGGTTCTGGGGTTCCCAAAGCCGAACCTTATCGCTTAAGATATTTGCGTTATTTGATTGAAAAAGTTAAAATTCAGCCAATTACTCCTAAGATGTTAGCTATTAATGGTTACGATATTTTGAATTTAGGCGTTCCCCAAGGTCCTAAGATAGGTTATCTTTTAAAAATATTATTAGAAGAAGTAATTAATGATCCCGAAAAGAATAAAAAAGAATATTTAATTGAAAGAGTTAAAGAACTAAAAGATTTGTCTGAAGAAGAGCTTAAAAAATTAGCCGAAGAAGTTGAAGAAACAATAGAAAAAATAGAAAAAGCTAAAGAAGAAGAAATAAGAAAAAAATATTATGTTTAAAATTCTTCAAAATTATTTTCTTCAAGCTTTTTTATAGCTTTCAAAGCTGCCTCGAATTCAGCTTCTTGCTTAGAAGTGCCTTCTCCTTCGGTTAATTTTATATCTTTGAGAAAAATGCCAACTTTAAATCTTCTTTGATGAGCTGGACCGCTAATATCTAAAATTTTATATTCTGGTAAAAAGCCATATTTTTTTTGAATGATTTCTTGAAAATAAGTTTTCGGATCCTTAATTTCTCCTTTTTTAATTATTTCTTCTATATTTTGAAGAATATGTTCTTGAATAAATTTTTGAGTAATTTCCGGTCCTTGATCAAGATAAAGGGCTCCAATAACAGCTTCTAATGAGTCTCCCAAGACAGTTAACTTTCCTTTTTTATCTAAAATTGGCGAAATATTTATTATTTTGTCCAATTTCAATTTAAGAGCAATATCACCCAGGCGATGACGATTAATTAAATTAGACCTTAAAAGAGAAAGCTTTCCTTCATCCAATTCTTTGAAATTTTTATAAAGATAAAGACTAACAAACATCTGCAAGATAGCATCACCCAAGAATTCTAATTTTTCATTATTAGGCAAATCAGAACGATGATGATAAAAAAGCCAAGATTTATGAATTAAAGCTTCAAGCCAAATATTTTCATCTTTTATTTTTATATTAAAAATTTTTTCTATCTCTTCAATTTTTAATAGTTTCTTTAGCATTTTGTTCGGCGAGATAATTTTCATAAACAGTTCCTAAGACTCCATTAATGAACTTAGCCGATGGTTCAGTAATAAAATTTTTAGCCAATTCAATAGCTTCATTAATAGCTACTTTTAAAGGCACTTCATTTTTATCTTGAAAATAAATTTCATAAACAGCGATTCTAAGAATATTTTTTTCCATCAAAGGAATATGTTCAAATGGCCAATTTTTTGATGATTTTTTAATCACTTCGTCAATAAAATTCAAGTTCTGGATTATGCCTTCGATTAATTTTTTGGGAAAATCCTTTTCTTCAATATCAGCTCCGAATTCTTTTAAATTTCTTTCAAAAATTTGCTGCCATTTATTTTCAGGATAGCCCCAAAAACTCCATTCATAAAGCGTTTGAAGGACAATTATTCTTGAGAGATGTCTCGTAGCCATCTATTTTTCTTCTTTTTGTTTAGTTTTTGGAGTTAAAACCAATCTCCCTCGATAATAACCACAATCAGGGCAAACTCGATGAGCTAAAACTAAAGAACCACAATTTTTACAAGGTTGAAGCTGAAGAGATTTTATTTTTTCTTTTTGATATCTTCTTTTTCTCGAACGAGAGCGAGAAAGTTTTTTAGTAGGAACAACCATTTAAATTTTTAATCAATTAATTCGTCCTTTTTGAACCAGAGTTTTAATTCATAGTCAGCTTCCTCTTTATTGCCAGAAGCGTGAATTAAGTTTTTAATAGGTCTATTTTCTAAATTAGCTAATAACGGAGAATCAATTGAATAGTCACCTCTAATTGTTCCTGGTTCAGCTAAATAAGGAATCGTTTTTCCAACTAGTTTTCTAACAACTGAAATAGCATGTGGTCCTTCCAAAGCAATTTTAACTACTGCTCCAGAACACATAAAATTAATTAACCACTCTCTAATTTTAAGACCTAATTCATAAACATTACTGACACCGTAATCTTTTTTTAAGTCAACTTTAAGTTTTAGTTCTTCAGCAGTTTTAAGTAAATTATTTCCTAAATTTTCTATCCATTCTTTTGTTTTAGGATAATGTTTATCAATCAAATTTTTATTTGGTTTAACAATGCCTAAACCAACTATTCTTAAGCCAGCCCTTTCAAACCTAGAAATTATTTCTCCAATTAAACCCCTTTCAACACCATCTGGTTTGATTAAAACTAAAGTTCTTTCTTTTTTTATTTCAGCAATTAATCTTTGGTTTTTCTTCATACTTTAAAATACTTTTGAAGGACTAAAAAAGCACTAATCAAGTTTAATAAAATTATAAAACTAAAAATATAAAAATTCAAGGGAAAAAAATTATCCAAAACAAAGAAATAGGGTGAGAAATTAGAAATAATTAATGACCAAAAATTTTTAGTTTTTTCTAAAAAAATAATAAAAAGTCCTAAAAATAATACATAACCAACGAAGGTAAAATAAAAAACATAAAAAAGAAAAGGAAGACGAATAAACCAATTACTAGCGCCTAAAAGTTGTAAAATTTCAATTTCTTCTTTGAGAGAATAAAAAGAAATATAAATGGTATTAAAAATTATTAAGACAGAAAAAAGGCAGACAACTAGAATTACTCCTAACATTAAGATTTTTAAATTATTAGAAAAGCTAATAGCTCTTTCAATTATTTTTTTATTTTCAAAATAACTTAAATAATCAATTTTACTATTAAATGGAGATTTTAAAAGATAATCGCTAATTTTTAGATAAACCTCACTGTTTTCAGCTTCAACCACTAAATAATCTACCAAAGGATTGGTCTTTAATTCTTTTAATGCTCTTTCGATAACTGGATTAACTTGTGATTCTTTTTGAAGTTTCTCAAAAGCCATTTCTTGAGTAATTAAAGTAACTTTTTTAACTCCAGGAAAAGAAGAAATAATTTTCTGAATTTTTTCAATTTCTTCTGAGGTAATGTTATTTTTAAAATAAATTGAAAAATCAAGTCGATTTTGGAGATAATCTTTTAAACTATTAGAAAAATAAAAAGTAAAAACTAAACCCCAAAGGCTAAAAGCAATTACTAAAGTAGTGATAATATTAATAAAAGTCAAAGAAGCTTCATTAACAAACAAATTACTTCCTTCGATAATTCCTCTTTTAAAAATATTAAAAATCTTTCTCATTATTAGATTAAAGTATAACTTCCAGGATTTTCATCTTTAATAATTCGCCCATTTTCAAGAGTAATAACCCTTGTTTTTAATTGATTAACTACTTCTCGATTATGAGTAGCTAAAACAATTGTTATCCCTTCATTATTCAGCTTTTTTAAAGTCTCGATTATTTCTAGACTGTTTAAAGGATCCAAATTTCCAGTTGGCTCATCAGCTAAGATTACTTCTGGATTGTAAAGAATTCCTCTAGCTAAAACTACTTTTTGTTTTTCTCCTCCAGATAAAGTTTCAGCCAATTGCTCGAGTTTTTCTTTTAAATTAAATTTTTCAGCTACCCTTAAAACTTCCTTTTCAATTTCTCTTTTACTTTTACCTAAAATTTCTAAAGGTAAGCTTAGATTTTCATAAACAGTTTTTTTGTTTAGAAGTTTAAAATCTTGAAAGACAGTTATAATTTTTCTTCTTAATTCCCTTCTTTTGCCACTAGAAAGATAGGTAATTTTTAAATTTTTATAATAAATTTCCCCCCTAGTCGGATCTATTTCTTTATTAATAAGCCTTAAAACCGTTGTCTTCCCTGCTCCTGATTTGCCAATTAAAATAACAAACTCACCGCTTTTGATTTCAAAGCTTAAATTATCAACAGCTTTTAGATAACCGTTAAAAATTTTGGTGACGTTTTTAAAAACAATCATAAGACTATTTTAGCATATAAATTTTTAAAATCGGACCCCAAAAATTAATTAAATAAAGTTCGCCATCTAATACTTCGTCAAGTTTATTAGTTTCCTTTTTACTTTTTAAATCTTTAACAAGCTTATAAGGGTCAAAGATATAAGAGCGAATTTGATTTCCCCACCCTATTTCTATTTTTTCTCCTTTTATTTCTTCTAATTCTTTCTTGTGTTTTTCTTCTAAAATGTTTTGCAGTTTTGAATATAAAATTTGTAAAGCTATTTCTCTGTTACGGTGTTGGTATCTTTCGTTTTGACAAACAACAACTAAATTTAATGGCTTATAAATTACTCTAACAGCTGTTTCAACTTTATTAACATTTTGACCTCCTCTTCCTCCAGAACGAAAAGTTTGAATTTCAATATCATTTTCATTAATTTTAAATTCTGGTTTTTCAATTAAAGGTAAGATTTCAACATAAGCAAAACTAGTATGTCTTAAACCTTTAGCAGAAAAAGGTGAAATTCTAACTAATCGATGAACTCCTTTTTCCCACTTTAAAATTCCATAAGAAAATTCTTCTTCAATTTGAAAACTAATATATTTATAACCACCCTCTTCGTTTCGAGTTTCATCTAACCAGAGATAATTCCATTTCATTTTTTCAAAAAACTTTTCATACATTCTTCCTAAAATTCTTACCCAATCTTCGGCATCTTTACCTCCAACTCCTGAATAAATTGAAAGAATTGTTCTTTTGTCATCATATTTTTCTTTAAAAACATAATTTTGATTAAAAGTTTTTAATGTTTGGCGAAAAGAAAACAAATCATTTATATTTTTTAGATTTTCAAAATCTTTTAAAAGTTTTTCTAAATAAGATAATCTTTCAATTACTTCTAAATCTCCCTTCTCCCAAAATTCCGGATTTTCTAATTTATTTTTAAGCTCTTGATATTCTTTCTTAATTTCTTCTAACTCAAAGATAGTTCTCCAAAAATTGGAGAACTTCTAATTTAAGTTCGCTAGGAAGCATAATTTTTTAATTTATCTTTAATAATTTCTCTTACTATTTCAGGATTAGCTTTTCCTTTTGTCCTTTTCATTACTTGCCCAATAAGAAATTCAATTGCTTTTTCTTCGCCTTGAAGATAATCTTGAACACTTTTTTTATTTTCTCCAATAACTTCATTGATTATTTTATCCAAAACTTCGGCTTCACTAATTATCTCTTTTTCTCGAATAAAATCTTCAATTTTAATTTCTCCTTTAAGAGAAAGTTCAATTGCTTCTTTAACTACTCGCGAAGAAATTTTTTTCTGAGAATAACTTAAAAGTAAATGGGCAAATTCATGAGGCGAAATTAAATCTTCTCTAAGCTCTAAATTATATTTTTCTAAATTGCCTAATAAATCATTAAGAAAAAAGTTGATTAAAAGTTTTAAAGCTTCCTCGTAGTTAGCTGAATATTTTCTAAGTTCAGATAAAGTTTCTTCAAAAAAATGGGGCCAAAATTTATTTCTAACTAAAAGCTGAGAAATCTTATAATCAATCCCATATTCTTCTTTAAATCTTTTTTTAATTTCTGCTGGAGTTTCAATAACAATCATCTCTTTTTCAATTTCTTCTGAAATTATCAAAGGAGGCAAATCTGGTTCAAAAAAATAGCGGTAATCTTCAGCTTCTTCTTTTGTTCTCTGAGAAAAAGTAATTTTTTTATTTTCATCATAACCTCTTGTTTCTTGAATTATTTTTTCTCCTTTTTTAATTAATTCTTCTTGTCTTTTTATTTCATAACTTACAGCTTCAACTAAAGATTTTATTTTATTAATGTTTTTAATTTCTACTTTTGTGCCTAAAAGTTCTCCTTCTCCCAAAGAAACATTAGCCTCAAATCTTATTTGTCCTTTTTCAGCTTCCAGGGGTGAAATACCTAAGTATTTTATTAAAAGAACAAATTCTTCAGCAAAAGCTTCAACTTCTTCAACTGAGTTTAAATCAGGTTCAGTAATAATTTCAATTAAAGGAACCCCTGATCTATTAAAATCAACCAGGCTACGATTTCCTAGATGAATATTTCTACCAGTGTCTTCTTCTAACTGAAGTCTTCTGATTCTCACCCTTTTTTCGAGATTGCTTCTTAAAATATCCAAAAATCCTTTTTCAGCTAAAGGGTTTTCATATTGAGAGATCTGATAATTTTTAGGTAAATCTGGATAGAAATAATTTTTTCTTACAAAAATGCTCTGATAATTTATTTTCATATTCAAAGCTTTAGCTAAAGAAACAGCATAAATTACTGCTTGTTTATTTAAGACTGGCAAAACTCCTGGTTGTCCAGTACAAACTTCACAAATATTTTTATTAGGTTGAGTTTCCGAAGGGTCATTTTTGCAAGAACAAAAAAGTTTTGTTTTTGTTCCAAGCTCGAGATGAATTTCTAAACCTATTTTGGGAACCAATTTACTCATTAAAATTTATTATAACTTAATTAAGTTCTTTGTTGATTTCGTAAAGTTTTCTCCTTCGCCTGCTAAAATTGTATCTTCTATCCTTATACCCCATTTTCCTTCTAAATAAACACCAGGCTCAATAGTAACTACTTCTCTACCTCTTAATTTTTCTTTTGAAAATGGAGAAATAGTTGGTGCTTCATGGATATCTAACCCAATCCCATGACCAGTTGAATGAATAAATTTCCCTTTATAGCCATTTTTTTCAATATAATCTCTAGCAACTTTATCTATTTCCTTAGCTCTTCTCTCTTTCTTGAAAAAACAAGCTTCCAGAGCCCTTTTTTGAGCTTCTAAAACAATTTGATAAGCTTTTTTAAAATCCAAATCGACTTTACTACCAATCCAAATGGTTCTTGTCATATCCGAAACATAACCATTAAGAATAACGCCAAAATCTAAAAGAAGAGGTTTATTGTTTTCTATTATTTTGTTAGAAGTTTTGTAATGAGGAATGCTCGAGCCCTCACCAGAAGCTATAATCGGTTCAAAACTTAAACCTTCACAGTTATATTTTCTGATAGCTAATTCATAAATTTTGAAAGCAATATCTTTTTCTTTATGTTTTTCTGGTTTAATAAAATCTAAAATTTCTTCAAAAATTTTATCAGTAACTTCTTGAGCTTTTTTTAGTTTTTCTATTTCAAAATCGGTTTTCTGAATTCGCAAACTACTAACTAAACCTTCTTTTGAGACAATTTTTGTTTTTAATAATTTTTCTAATCTTTCGATTAAAGTTCGAGATAAATAGCCTTCAGTAACTATTTTTTTAATTTTTTCTTTTTTAATAATTGATTTTATAAATTTTTTGAAAGTATCTTTGTTCCCAACTTTTAGCTCTATTTCAGTTAAATTAATTTTTTTTGCCATTTCGTAATCCCTTTCGGGTACTAAGAGATAGTTTTTATCTTTTGTTTGAAAAAAGATTCCTGTTGAGCCAGTAAAAGAAGTTAAATATCTTAAATCATTTATTTTTAAATATTCAGGTTTAATCAATAAATAACAATCTCCAAATCTTTGCCATTTTTTTCTTAATTCATTTAATTTCATTATTTTTTAAAATAAAGATAACTAAATTTTAATCCTTTTTCAATCAGTTTTTTATCAAAATTTTCATTAACTGAATGCATATTACAATCTTCATTGGCTAAAGGCACCAAAACTTGGGGAATTTTCAAAATCTTTTTAAAATAAGCAACAATTGGCAAACCGCCTCCAGAAAATTTGAAAACTGGCTCTTGCTTAAAAACAATTTTTAAGAGCTCCTTAGCTTTTTGAACATATTTATTGTTTAATTCTAATTTAACAGCTGGAGCAATCTCTTTTACCTTTATTTCATAATTAACGTAAGAATGGCTTACCTTTTTAAGATGTTGTTTAAGGCTCTTAATAATCTCTTTGACGCTTTGATTTTCTACAAACCTAATATTTATTTTTACTATTGTTTTTGCTGGAACAGAATTTCTAAAACCTTCTCCAGTATATCCTCCACTTAAGCCAGTTAATTGGAGAGTAGCCCACAAACCTGTTTTAGTATAAAAATCTAAATCTTGAGTAAAAAGTTTTTTAATTCCTGAAGTTTTTTTAAATTTATTTTCATCAAAGGGAATTTTTTTATTATTTAAGATTATCTTTTTATCAATCGGTTCAATTCCTTTATAAAAACCATTTATTAAAACTTTATCAGTCGAATCAAAAAAAGTGTTTAAAATTTTAATTGTTTCATGTAAAGAATTAGGAATAACTCCACCATAGAGTCCAGAATGAAAATCGTATTTAGCTGTTTGAAAAGTTATTTCTAAATTAATAACTCCTCTAAAACCAGCATCAATAATAGGCAAGTGATCTACTATTTCTCCATCAGAAATTAAAATTGCATCAGCTTTTAATAAATTTTTATAAGTTTTTAAAAATTTTTCTAATTTTTCTGAACCTGTTTCTTCATTTCCTTCTAAAAGAACTTTAATGTTATAGCCCAAATTATTTTCTTGATTTAGTTTAAAAAGAGTATAAAGGTGGATTAAATTTTGTCCCTTATTATCGACAACCCCTCGACCATAGAATTTATTTTTATCTTCAAATAAAGAAAAAGGGTCATTCCGCCAACCATCTTCTTTAGCTGCTGGCTGAACATCATAGTGTCCATAAATAAGAATAGTTTCTTTTGCTTGATTATTTAATTCAGCTAAAACAAGAGGATTACCAAAATTAGAAATTATTTTTGTTTTAAACTTATTTTTTTCTAAAAGAGCTTTAAGAAATTGAACGCAAGCTAAAATTTCCTTTTGATAATTTTTATCTGTAGAAACAGTTTTAAAACTTAAATATTTTTTCAAGATTTCTTTGAAATTTTCCATTGAAGATAATTTTAACAAATTTTTTGATAAAATTAGAATAATGAGGTTAATAACCGGAATTAGCCAAGAATTAATCTATTTTGAAGAAAGGTATATTGAGAAAATTGCTCGAGATATGGTAGAGATATCAACCAAAGTGCAACCTGAAGAAAATGTTTTAATCTTTTTTGATATTGGTGGAAAACAATTAGCTTTGAAATTAGCTGAATATTCTCTTAAAAGAGGAGCTCGGGTCTATTATCTTATTCGAGATATGGATTTAAATGCCTTGATTTTAAAAAATTCAAAGGAAAAAGAAATAGCTCGCTTTTATTCCTTCGATAATGTTAAGTTTTTTGAAGCCGACGTAACATTTTTAATAAGATGCCCTCGAGATGAATTTGTTTTTGAAAATATTGAAGGAGAAAAATTAAAAATTTTTAATGAAGCTCAAGAACCAGCAGTAATGAATTTTAGAGTTAATTATACTCGCTGGTGTTTAATTTATTGGCCAACAAAAGCTAAAGCTAAAATAGAAAAAATGAAATTTGAGGATTATCTTAAGCTTTATTTTCGAGCTTGTTTTCAAAATTGGCAAAAGATTAAAAAAGAAAATTCTTTAATAAAAAAAATTTTAGATAAAGGAAAAACTTTAGTTCTTAAAGCTAATATTTACGGAAAAGATCCTAAAAAGAAAACTCAATTAGAAATGTCGATCGAGGGGATGACTTTTGCTAATTCAACTATTGACTATAATTATCCTGGATCAGAAATTTTTAGTGCTCCCCAAAGAGAATCAGTTAATGGTCAAGTTTTTGCTCAAGGTGTTTATTCTTATAATGGCAAGTATATGGAAGATATCTATTTAAGATTTGAAAACGGAAAAGTAGTCGAAGCTCAAGCTAAGAAAGGCGAAAAAAATTTAATTGAAATTTTAGAAACCGATGAAGGAGCTAAATATCTCGGAGAAATTGCTTTAGGCACTAATCCAGGAATAAGAAGAAGAGTTTTTGACCCTCTTTTAAATGAAAAAGTAGGAGGAAGCTTTCATTTTGCTTTAGGTAAAGCCTATGAATTAAAAGAATATGGCAAAGAAAAAGTTAACTTATTTAATGGCAATTTAAGTAAAATTCATTGGGACATAACTATTCCTATGCTTAAAAAATATGGCGGTGGTGAAGTTTGGGTAGATGGCAAACTTATCCAAAAAGACGGAAAGTTTTTGGTTAAAGGAATAAAAATTTTAAATTCTAATCTCCGGGCTTAAACGCATCAATTACTTTTTCTATTTTATTTTTAATTTCTTCGGGATTGCCAGATTGACTAACCACTGATTCTTCACCTATTTTTGAATAAATTTTTGAAAAAGTTTGAATTCCTATAATTGCTTCAATAACTATTACCAACAAAAAAATAACAATACTTGTGATTAAATAAGCTAATCTTGTTTTTTTCATTTAAAAATTAAACTAACCCGAAAATTATTTTCGACTTTCTCGACTTTTAAATTTACTAATCTTAAAATAAGAATTTCCTTTTCCAAAAAATTAAGAAATGAATTCCAATCGGCTTCTGGAATAATTAAATTAAGATAAAGAAGTTTATTATTATCAATCATTTCTTTTTCAACTTGCCAATTTTTAGTTTTAGCTCTTTCCAGGATAAAATTTTTTAGTTCTTCAACTTGCCAAATTTCTCTTTGTTTAAAATCAGAAGCTAAACTAATTAGATCTTTGCCGAAATTATTTTCAATTAATTTTAAACTCGGACTAATTAAGTTTAAAGTTTGATTTTCCTTGTCGATATTTTTCAATTGACTTTCTAGTTTTTTAATTTCTTCAATTTTGCTTATAATTTTTTTTTCTCCAAATTTTATTACAAAGATATTTAAACCTAAAATTCCTAAAAAAAGAAAAAATAAAAGCAAAGTCAGCATTAAACTTTCTTTTTCCTTGCTTTTAAAAACCATTTCTAAAATTATAAACTATCTTCTTCAATTTTTATAAACAATTCAAGATCTTCTTTATAAACAATTTCTTCCTCTTTAACTTTACCTAAAATTTCTGCTGGAGTTAGATAGATATCTTTAATAATTGGTTGAGGAACGATGTTATACTTTTTGTTAAAAGCTAATTGGTATTTTCTTCTCCTTTCAGTTTCTTCAATTGTCTCTTTGATTGATTTTGTTATTTTGTCAGCATATAAAATTACTTGGCCTTCGAGATGACGAGCTGCTCTTCCTATTGCCTGGATTAAAGTGGTAGTATTTCTTAAAAATCCTTCTTTGTCAGCATCCAAAATAGCTACTAAAGAAACTTCGGGCAAATCTAAACCCTCTCTTAAAAGATTAATGCCAACTAAAACTTCAATTTCTCCTAATCTTAATTTTTTAATAATTTCTGCTCGCTTTAATGTTTTAATTTCTGAATGAAGATAATGAGCTTTTATTCCTTGAGCAAGTAAAAATTCTGTTAAATTTTCGGCGCTTCTTTTTGTTAAAGTTAAGACTAAAATTCTTTGATTTTTCTCTCTTCTAATTTGAATCTCCTTAAGAAGATCAATGATTTGATTTTTAGTTGGTCTAATACTAATTACTGGATCAGGAATTCCTGTTGGTCTAATTAATTGTTCTACTATTTGAGCCGAAACTTTTCTTTCAAATTTTCCTGGAGTGGCGGAAACAAAAATTATTTGAAAATTTTTTTGAAAGAATTCTTCAAAAGTTAAAGGTCGATTATCTAAAGCTGAAGGTAAACGCCAACCATACTCAACCAAGACCTCTTTCCTTCTTCTGTCTCCTCGATACATTGCTCTTAATTGAGGAAGAGAAAGATGAGATTCATCAATAAAAATAATTGTTTCTGGAGGAAGATAATCTAATAAAGTATAAGGCGGTTGGCCTGGTTGCCGAAAAGAAAGATGTCGAGAATAATTTTCAATTCCTGGACAATACCCATTTTTTTCTAAAAGGGCTAAATCAAGCAAAGTTCTTCTTTTGAGTCTTTCGGCTTCAACAAGTTTTCCTTCTTTTAAAAGTTGCCAATACCTTTCCTTTAATTCCTGTCTAATATTGAGAAGAGCTAAATTTAATTTTTCTTTCGGAGTAATAAAAAATTTAGCTGGAAAGATTTTAATTTTGTCTAATTCTTCATAATTAAAATCAATTTCTAATTTTAAAAGGTCATTTTTTGATTTTTTTAAATTATATCTTTTAATGTTTATTAATTGATTTTTTTCTAATTTAAGCTCTAAAAGATAAGAGGCATCTGGATTAGTAACATAGATATTATTTTCTTCAATAAAATAGCTTCCAGCTTTAATTTCAATCAAAGAATGATTTTTAGAATATTGAAGGCTTTTAAGATAAGCAATTATTTCCTTCTTTGTTATTCGCTGACCTTTTTCTAAATTTAAACAAATGTTTTTATAATTTTCAGGATCATCAATTCCATAAATACAACTAACAGAAGAAACAATTATAAAATCGTTTCTTGTTAAAACGCTTTGAATAGCTGCATGTCTTAACTGATCTAAAAGTTCATTAATCCTGGCATCTTTAGCAATAAAAGTATCAGTTTCAGGAAGATAAGCTTCCGGTTGGTAATAATCGTAATAACTAACAAAATAATGGACAGCATTTTCTGGGAAAAATGAACGAAATTCTTGATAAAGTTGAGCAGCTAAAATTTTATTAGGGGATAAAATTAAAGCTGGCCTCTGAGTTTTATAAATAACATTCGCCATACTAAATGTTTTTCCACTGCCTGTTACTCCAAGTAAAGTTTGAAAACGATAACCTCTTTTTAAACCATCAACTAACTTTCTAATTGCTTGAGGCTGATCTCCTGTTGGTTTAAAGTTAGAAACTAATTTAAACATTACTCTATAATTATATCACATTATAAAATTTGGCTTAAAAATGGTAAAATTTAAAAAATGCTTATTTTAAGTTACGATTTAAGAGGAATCTTTAATAAAGACATTACTCCTAAAATAACTAAAAAAATAATTTTTCTTTTTAAAAGAAAAGTTAAAAAACAAGAAATTTTTCTTAGTCATGATTTAAATGAAAAAAGCTTGATAATTAAAGAATTTCTTTTAAAAGAATTTAATTTTTTAAAAAACCTTGAAGCTCTTCCCTCGCCCATTTTTTATTTTTGGTGTTTAAAAGAAAAAAAACCAGGAATAATGATAACCGCCTCTCATTTACCTAAAGATTATGTAGGTTTCAAATTTATTTTACCAAACGGCTATCCCTGGAAACCTCCTAAGTTAAAGGAAGACAAAGATGACTCAAAATATCTTTTTAAAAAAATAAAACCAAAAATAAATAATAAAATTTACAAGATTTATTTTGAAACTTTAAAGAGAAAAGTAAAATCAAAGAAAAAAACTTTGGTTAAATTTAATCTTAAGAATAAATTTTTGAAAACTGCTTTACCCTATTTTTCTTCTTTAAAAATTATTCATAATAAACAAGCAGATTTTTCAGTTTCAGCAGATCAAGATGGCGACCGTCTTTATTTTAAATATAAAAAGAAAAATATTCCTCTTGATTTAATTTTTTATTTTTTAAGTTTAGACAAAAAATATCAAAAAATCGGAGTTCCTGTTTATTTTTCTAAAAAACTTGAGAAAGAATTGAAAAAAGCAAATAAAAAAATTTATTATTTACCCACCGGTCACTATTTTTTCAAAAAAGGATTTTTTAAATATAAACTTGATTTAGCCTTTGAACCTTCAGGACATTTTTATTTTTTTAAAGATTTGAAAACAGAAGCTCCCTACTTGGCCTTAATAAAATTCTTTCAAATGATTAATTTTGAAGAATTTTTAAAAATGCTTAACGAATTAAAATTAGAAAGATTTTCTTTAAAATTTAAGAACATTAATCTGGAAAAAATAGTTTATAATTTAAAAGAAAAATTTGGTTTTAGAATAAAAAAATTTGATGGTTATCTTTTGATTAAAGAAGATTGCTGGCTTCATTTAAGAAAATCTTCAACTGAAAATGTTTTAAGAGTTACCATTGAAGGCGAAAATTTGAAATTTTATAAAAAATGGTTGAGCAAGAAGTAGTTTATAAAAAATTAATTAAAATTTACCCATTTGCTATTTTGATTTTTGTTTTTCTTTTAATATTTTCTTTGACTCTTTATAATATTTTTTATCCTGTTTTTATAGGTACTCCTAAAAAGATTTACATTTCACCCGGAATGAAAGGAAGTGATATTGGTTGGTTTTTAGAAAGAGAAGGGATAATTAGATCTTCTTTTTATTTTCGAATTTTGATGGTTCTTAAAAAAATTAAGCCTAAAGCTGGTTATTATGAATTTTATGGCTTTAATAATATTTTAGATGTCCTAACAATTTTAGAAAAAGGCGGTAAAGGAATTAAGATTACTATTCCCGAAGGAAAAACAGTTAAAGAAATTGAAGAAATTTTAAAAACTAAAGGTTTTAATTTAGAATTGAGTAGTAAAAAACTTAAAGATTATGCTTCGCCGATTATTTTAAAATATTTTCCACCAACTGTTAATTTAGAAGGCTTTTTAATGCCCGATACTTATGAATTTTACAAAGAAGATAACGAAAAGCAAATTTTGAACAAAATTTTAGCCAATTTTGAAAAAAAACTCTTACCTGAAATTCTAAAGGTTGATTCTCTTCCCCCATATGAAACACTTATTTTAGCTTCAATTATCGAAAAAGAGGCAAAAAAGGAAAATGATTTTTTTGTTATTTCTGGAATTTTACTTAAACGCTTAGCTAACAAAATGAAATTAGAAGCTGATGCTCCGTTAGTTTATGAAAAATGTGGTTTTCGTTTTTGCGATTATGAATTAACAAAAAAAGATTTAAATACCACTTCTCCATTCAACACCTATAAAAACTTTGGTTTACCTCCCCAACCAATTTCTAATCCAGGTATTTTAGCAATTAAAGCCATTTTAAATCCCTTGCCTACAGATTATTGGTTTTATTTAACAGATAAAGAAGGCAATGCTTACTATGCTAAAACCTACAAAGAACACTTAGAAAATATTAAAAAATATTTAAAACCACAAAGATGATAAAAAAAATCTTTTTAATATTATCAATCTTTTTTTTCTTTTTCTTAATAGTCATCATTTTTTCTTTTAAAAATTTCAATCAGCCAACCAAAAAGTTTTATAAGGAAAATGGATTTAAAATCGGAACAACTATCTATCCTCTTTATTACTTTGTTTCTCAAATTAGTGGAAATAAAAATGATATCATTTTAATTTTACCTGCTGGTTCTGATCCTCATAATTTTGATCTTAATCCTGAAATTTTTAAAAAAATCAGTCAATTAGATTATCTTTTAATTACTGGTTTAGATATTGATTTTTGGTCATCCAGAATAACCGGAGTAAAAACTAAAGTTATGACTCAAGGCTTGGATTTAATTAAAGAAGATTCTTATCCCGACCCCCATTTTTGGTTTTCGTTAAAAGAAAATAAAAAATTAGCCAAAAATATTTTAGATTTTTTTATCTTAATCGATGAAAAAAATAAGGATTATTATGAAAAGAATTACAAAGAATTAATAAGTAAATTGGAAAAATTTGATGAAAATTTAAAAATTGAACTGAAAGATATCAAAACAAGAAAGTTAGTTTTAGAACACAACTTTCTTAATTATTTTGCTAGAGATTATAACTTTCAAATTTTGGGAGTTTTAGAAAAGGAAAATGGTGATTTAACGCCCCAAGAAATTAAAAATTTGATTGAAGAAATTAAAAAAAATAAAATAAAAGTAATTTTTGGAGAGAAGTTCAAAACCGAAGGAAAAGTAGAAAATTTTGCTAAAGATTTGAATTTAAAAGTTTATTATTTAGATAACTTAGAGACTGGAGAGGGTGATTTTTTTGAAAGATATCAAGAAAATATTAAAATTATTAAAGAAGCATTGTCAGTAAAATGAAACCTTTTGCTCTTGAAGTAAAAAACTTATCGGTTAGATTGGGAAACAACTTAGTTTTAGATAATTTAAATTTTGAAATTGAAGAAGGATCAATTACAGCTATCATCGGTCCTAATGGTTCTGGGAAATCTACTCTTTTAAAAGCAATTATTGGCTTAATTCCTTTTCAAGGAGAAATTTTAATTTACGGAAAACCTAATTTTGAGCAAAGAAAAATTTTAGGTTATGTACCTCAAAGTTATGAAATTGATAAATTTTTGCCAATGACAGTGAAAGAATTTTTAGAATTTAATCTTACTAAAGAAACTTTTCCCAAAAAAGAGCATCTCAATCATCATCTTAAAGAAATGGATATTGTTCAATTTGAAAATAAACAACTAAAGGATTTGTCTGGCGGTCAGCTCCAAAGAGTTCTTTTTTGTCGAGCTTTAGTTAATGACCCTAAAATTCTTTTATTAGATGAACCTACAAGTGGTATAGATTTGGTTGGTCAAAGGGAATTTTATGAAATTATTCATTTTCTTAATACTCATCATCGGTTAACTATTTTAATGGTGACCCATGAAATCACTATTGTTCATCATTTTGCTAATCATGTTCTTTGTTTAAATAAAAAATTAATTTGCAACGGACCAGTAAATTTGCTTTTTAAAGAAGAAATTTTAAAAGAACTTTATGGTAGAGAAATTTTCGTTTATCCATTTAATAAACCACCAATTCAAAAATGATTGAGAATTATTATTTTCTTCTTAAACCTTTTATTGCTGTTTTGGTTTTAAGTTTTCTTTATTCAATTTTAGGTATTTTTGTAATTCTTAAAAAATTATCTTTTTTTAGCGATGGAATAGCTCATGCTTCTATATTTTCTTTAGCTTTAGCTTATTTTTTAAATTTAGATTTAGTTCTTTTAGGAATTATCGGAGCTATTTTCTTCTCCTCGCTTATATTTTTTTTGGAAAGAAAAACGAAGCTTCACGCTGATGCTTTAATCGGTTTAATTTTTGTAACTTTTCTTTCCTTAGGAATAATTTTAATGAGCTTTAAAAGAGGTTATCAGCCTGAACTTTTGAATTTCTTTATTGGTAACATTTTAACCTTGAGTAGCTTTGATTTTTATTTAATTTTGTTTTTTAGCTTAGTTATTTTCTTAGTTTTAATTAAGTTTTTCCAAATTTTTATTTTAGTTTTTCTAGATAGAACAGAAGCAATTTTGAGAGGTTTTAATGTTAATTTATATGAATTTATTTTTTATCTTATTTTAGCTATAGCTACTATTTTAGGTATAAAAATTACTGGAGTGGTGTTAATTACTGCTCTTTTAATTCTTCCACCAATGTCGGCTTCTTTTATTAGTAAAAATTTTAAAGAGCTGCTTGTCTTTAGCCCCCTCCTTGGTTGTTTAAATATAATTTCTGGTTTTTTGCTTTCTTTTGGTTTTAATTTGCCACTTAGTGCTTCAATCATTGCCTTTAGTGCTTCTGTTTTTTTCCTTCTTTTCTTCTTTAATCTTTTTAAAACAAAATGATAACTTGGCAAGAATTTCAACAAGAACTTTTTAAATACCTTAATTTAGCTGATATTGATTTAGATTTAATTAAAAAAGCTTTTAATTTTGCTTATCAAGCACATTTAGGACAAAAAAGAAAAAGCGGCGAAGATTATTTTAATCATTGCGCTAGGACAGCTCTTAATTTAGCCTTTTTAAAATCTGATGCTCAAATAATTTCAGCTGGTTTACTTCATGATGTTTTAGAAGATACTCCAACTAAAGAAGAAGACCTTAAAAAAAATTTTGGCGAAGAAATAACTCAATTAGTTAAAAATGTAAGTAAACTGGGACATTACCGTTATTTGACTCAAGACCAAGAACAAGCAATGAATTTAGTAAATTTAATTTTAGCTATTTCTCAAGATTTAAGGGTAGCAATTATAAAATTGGCTGATCGTTTAGACAATATGAGAACATTAGAGTTTTTACCGCCGGAAAAAATTAAAAAAATCGCTTTAGAAACTAGAGATATTTTTGTTCCTTTAGCTGCTAAATTGGGAATTTATGTTTGGGCTACAGAATTAGATGAATTGAGTTTTAAATTTTTAGAACCAGAAAAATACGAGTGGGTTAAAAGCATCTTCTTGCCTAGAATAGAAAAAGGACAAAAATATTTAGCCGAGATTCTAAAAACAACCGAAGAAAATTTAATAAAAAATGAAATTAAAATCCATCAGCTTAACTATCGGATTAAAACCTTTTCGAGTATTTATAAAAAATTAGTTAAAAAAAATTTTGATCCAGAACTTATTTTTGACTTATTTGGAATTAGAGTTATTGTTGATAAAGTTGAAGAGTGTTATTTAAGTTTAGGAATAATCCATTCTCTTTTTTATCCTCTTGAATCTGAGTTTGATGATTATATTTCTAAACCAAAACCCAATGGTTATCGAAGCCTCCACACAGTTGTTTTGACTCCTTATGAGTTTTTTGTTGAATTTCAAATTAGAACCTTAGAAATGCATAATTTTAACGAATTTGGTACTGCTTCTTATTTTTCTTATTCTCAATCAAAAACAACTAAAACCTATCAGAAAAATTTATCAATTTTTACTTCACCAGAAGATAAAAAATTTTTAGAAGAAATTAAAAAAATCAAAGAAACAGCTCAAATTTCTTCTAACTTAATAAAATCTTTAAAATTGGAATTCCTGCAAGAAAAAATTTATGTTTTAACTCCAAAAGGTAAAATAATTGAATTGGTTAAAGGAGCAACACCGATAGATTTTGCTTATAAAATTCATACTGATATAGGGAATCATGCTGCTGGTGCTCGTGTTAATGGCAAAATTGTTCCCTTAGACTATGAACTAAACAATGGAGATGTAGTCGAGATAATTGTTAATAAAAATAAAACCCCATCAGTTGATTGGCTTAATTTCGTTAAAACCAAGGAAGCTAAAAAAAGAATAAAAGCATTTTTGAGAAAGAAAATCCAAATTTCTAAACCTTTAGAATTTTTGGTTTTAATAAAAACGAAAAATGAACCTTTACTTTTTCAAGGAATTTTAAATTTTTTAAAGGAAAAAAATATCGAAATTATAGATAGCAGAAATACAAATAAAGAAGGTTTGCAAATAATCAAAATTAAAGTAAAATTAGCTGATAAAAAAGAAGCAGAAACTCTTGCTTTTAACTTAAAAAATAAATTTAAAGAAATTTTAGAAGTTACAGTAGATGTTGTATAATTTTAATTAGTGAACCTAAGGGCCCGTAGCTCAGTTGGCTAGAGCGCCGCTATGGCATGGCGGAGGTCAGGGGTTCAAGTCCCCTCGGGTCCACAAAAAGGAGGGGTGGCCGAGTGGTTAAGGCAAGGTCCTGCTAAGACCTGCCCGGCGATGAGCTGGGCTCGTGGGTTCGAATCCCACCCCCTCCGCTTATTTCACTTCCTGCTTTAGAATATTAGCTAAATACTCTCCTCCTAGTGTATAAGGAATAAAAACGAAATCAGCTCCACTTTTTTCAAGTTCATTTCTTTCTTCTTCTCGTGAAGCAACTGAATAAATTTTAAGATTTTTGTTTTTATCTTTAAAGTATTTTATTAGAAAAAGATTAGTTTGAAAATCAGGAATAGTAGAAATAATCCATTTTATTTTTTTGACATCAAGTTCTTCTAATAGATCAACCTCACTAGCATCCCCATAAATTGCCCCAAACCCTTGCTCCTTTAAGTTTTTAATAATCTCAGGATTAAAATCAATTATTAAAATTTTGTCTTTTAGATATTCAAAGTTTTTTAAAATAATACTTCCAATTCGATCACAACCGAGAAGAAGAATCTCATAATTTTTGTTTTTAATTTCAATAATCCTTTCTTTAACTTCAAAAATCTTTAAATATTTTTTAATTTTTTCATAAACTTTTTCATAATAAGTTAAAAGATAAGTTGAAATAAAGATGGTTAAGAAGCCAACCAAAGAACTAAGAGAGATCAAATCTTTCTTTAAATAATTAAAATCCTTTAAAAGATCAAGAAATACAAAAGAAAATTCGCTTACTTGTCCAGAACTTAAACTGACTATAAAATTAACCCTTAAAGGAAAGCGAAAAATCCTCATTATTACCATAACAATTAGAGGATTAAAAATAATTACGAAAATTGATAAGCAAATTACTTTGAAAAGGAAATTTAAATTCAAATCACTAAAAGAAAAATTTAATCCTATTTTAATGAAAAAGAGAATAAGAAAAAAATCTCTTAATGACTTTAATCGAGAAATAATTTCCTGACTTATTTTTAAATTAGCTAAAGACAACCCAGCAATCAAAGCAGAAATCTCTTTGCCTATATTTAAATAATCTCCCAAAGCAATCATTCCTAAAGCATAACTTAAAGAAAATATAAATAAATATTCTAAGTTTTTGGCTATTTCATTTTCAAGTTTTTTTAGAATTAGATTGTTAAAAATAGCTAAAAAGATAAAAATTGGGAAAAATGTTATCGTTTTTAAAGAAGAAGCTAAGCTTTGTTCCTTCAAAATGTCTATTATAGCAAAAGCGATTAAAGAAATGATATCCTGAACAAGCATAAAACCAATTATTAATCTTCCATGAAAAGTTTCAATCTCCCTTTTGTCACTTAAAATTTTTAAAACAATGGCTGTACTCGAAAAAGAAAAAGCTATTGAAAATAAAATTGATGTTTTTAAATCAAAGCCTAAAAACAGAATAAAAATTATGCCAAGAATTATTGTTAAAACTTCCTGAAGAACGCCTATGAACAAAGCTAAACGACTTATTTCTTTAAGAAGCATCCAATTAAGCTGAAGGCCGACTAAAAAAAGAAGAAATACCAAGCCTAAATTGGAAAATGATTCTAAAAAATTTATTTCTAAAGAGTTCAAAGGAAATAGATGAGAAGCCAGCATTCCAGAAAGAAGATAAGAAATAAGCAATGGTTGTTGTAAAAAATAAAAAATTGATGAAAATAAAAAAAGAAAAATAAAAATTAATCCTAATTTTTCAATAGTCATTTTGAAGTTGTTCTTAATGGACCGAAAACATATCCAGGATGATAATTTTTAATTAAATCTCCTTTTTCTTTAATAACTTGCCAAATACCTTCAAAATCAGGAATAACTAAAATCCCGCCATCTTTTAATTGTTCCAAAAATTCATTAGGAATTTCTGGAGAAAAAGCACTTACTAAAATTCTATCAAAAGGTGATTCTTCTTTTAAACCTTTGCTACCATCACCTAAAATAAGTATCACTCTTCCCTTCTCTAAAAAATTATATCTTTCCAAATTTTGTTTACCTAGATTAAAAATTTTTTCATCAATTTCAAAAGCAAATATTTTTCCTTTTTCTCCAACAAGTTCAGCTAAAATAGCAGTTGTCCAACCCGAACCAAATCCTACTTCTAAGATTTTATTTCCTTCTTTTGGTTGAAGAAGTTCAATTAGAAAAGCTGTTACATAAGGTTGAGAAGAAGTTTGTCCGACTTCTTCTCCTACAGGAATAGGTGAATCGTAGTAAGCAAATTCTTTTACTTCTTCTGGTAAAAAATCTTTTCGGTCAAATTTTTTAAATGCTTCTTTAATTATTTTTGTTTTCAAAACACCAACTTTTTCTAGATAATCAAGAAGTTCATTATATGTTTCAAAATGAGGAGTAAGTTCAAACATTTTGAGTTTTTTTTAAAAATTTTAAATAAGTTTCGCGAGGATTGTTAGATTTGTAAATAGCACTTGCCATAACAATAAAATTAGGTTTATAATTTAAAATTTTATCAAAATTTTCTTCATTAACTCCACCATCAATCATTAACTTAATTTTTTTTATTTCTTTATTTTGGATTTTTGATTTTAAATTTTCAACTTTTTTATAGGTTTCTTCTAAAAATTTTTGGCCTGCTTTGCCGGGATTAACTCCTAAAATTAAAACTCCATCAACATAATTTAAATATTTTTTTATAAATTCAAATTCAACTTTGGGTGACCAAGCAATAAAAATTTTCTTTCTTGTTTTTTTTGCCATATTTAACAAACCATCAGGATTAGGACTTGCTTCTAAATGCAAAATAAAAGTTTTTACATTTTCTTTATTCCACTTTAAAATTTCTTGAGGTTTTAAGGATAGCATCAAATGAAGATCAAAGCTGATCTTATTTTTATACGCAGATAAACGCGGATTATTAAACGGATTTACGCGGATATCATTTTCTGCATCGGTCTGCGTAGAGTCTGCGTTAGTCTGCATTTTATCCAAATCTTCAGGATTCTGCCAAGTTTGATAACCTGTAAATTCCAAACTCGCAACATCCAAATGAAAATGCTTAACCAAATCTTTTAATAAACTTATTTTTTCTTTTATTTCCTCAAAACTCTGAGCATTAATTGCCGGAATAATTTTCGTTTTCATCCTTTTATAATTTTATCCCTTTTTATTTAACAAATTCATTTTATCATTATAACAAATGGAACTGATAATACCTTGAAAAAATTAAGTTTAAAATATATATCGTTGTGCCCCTTTCAAAGGTACGTTTTCCACGCTATAGCGTTTTATACGTCCCCTACAAAAATTTAATTTCATTTTTAAAATAATTAAATTAAAAAAAATAATTAAATTAAATCAAAAATCTTTTTTAAATGTAATTCATTATCGATTTCTTTTAATAAACCAAAACGAATATATGGTCTAAGATTGAAATACTCGATAATAAATTCTAATTCATCTCGACACTCAAATGGATAAACAAAAACACTTTTTTGAAGTGGCACCATTCCTATTTCTTTTAATTTTTTAGCAAAAACATCTCTTTCTTTTTTTAATTTTTCTGGAATATCAAAAATTATTGCTCTCCAATAACCATCCCATTTGTTTTGTCTTCTCAATTTTATTTCGTCAATTTTATATTTGAGAACATATTTTTTACCATTTTCGCTTAGAGTAATAATAGTTTCACCATCAGGAGTTTCTTTAAAATCAATTAATTTAGATTGATAAAGTCTTTTAATTGCACGATTAATTAGTTTAAGTTTAACTTTTTTAAGTTCTTTAGGAACGCTTTTTAAAATCCATCTATGTTTTTTATAACTACTCGTTAAACCTAAAGCCACTCCAGCCATTAAAAGGATTAAAATCTGCCTTCCTAAAATACCAACTTTTAATCTTTTCTCTTCTATTTTCATTTTTTTATTGATTATTGAATTTTTACTAAAGGTACGTTTTTAACGCTATAGCGTTTTATACGTCCCCTCTATTATATCACATCCTATATTTATTTAAATGATTAATGATTTTAAATGATTTATTTAAATATCATTTTAATTACACAAGGGGACGTTTAAATCGCTATAGCGTGTTATACGTACCTTAGTGAAATTCTGTGGAATTTAATTTTTATTTTTTGAATATAAATTATTTTAAGGATTTTTCGATGAGGATTTCGAGTAAATCTTTAACATTATTTTGGGCTTCAGTTTCGTTTTTACTATTTACAAATTTATTCCAGGTATCTAAAATTTCTTTATCCTGTAATTCTCTCACTTTATTCTCTAGCAAAAGCCTTGTTTCAAAATCAACTTCTTTATCTGCTTTTAAAACTTTTTTAACAAATAAATCTAAAAATTCAAGAGTCTTCCGATTGATTGGTTGGATTACATTACTTTGTTTTTCTTTTAAAAGATTTATTTGGGTTTGGAGTTTATAAAGATTAAATAAAAGATAAAGATTAATGACAATCAATAAAAAAATTATTCCGACTAAAATTTCTTTTCTCATTTTATTTATTCTTTAAACTTCGGCCTCTAAAAATTAATAATAAAAGCAAAACTATAATAACAATAAACTTCCAATCAATAGCAAAAAGAAACCAATATTTAGGTTTAAGTTCAATATTTTGATGGACCGAACCTCCTTCTAAAGCATAAAATTCATCAGATTGAAATGGAAAATAACCTTCTTTTTCAACTTTCAAATAATACCTTCCTTCAGGAACCAAAAATACATAATTTCCTGATTTATCAGTAATTTGTGGATTAATTTGACTAAATTTACTTGCTGGCCAAAGTTCAAATTTTTTAGTTTCAGGATTAAACCAATATAAATAAACCTTAGCTCCTTCAATTCTTGCTTCTTTACCAAAAATTTTTTCATAAACATAACCTTCAGGATCAATAGCAGTAATAAGTCTTAATTCCTTTTTACCTAAATCAACTCTTTCGTATTCAATAATTGTTTTAATTTCAAACTCACCAACAATTTTTGGTATCGAGACTTCAGCAGTATAAACGCCATCACCATCTTTATCTTGATATTCAAATTCATAAATTTTTAATCTTTCTTCAATTTCTTTATTAAACGCGGATTTACGCGGATTATTGAACGGATTTAAGCGGATATTATTTTCTGCGTCAGGCTGCGTCTTAGCTGAAACAAATCCTAAAATTTTTTCTAAAAATGATTTTGAGCTTCCTCGATAAACTAAATAGCCTTTAATACTTTTTACTTTTTCTGAAGGCTTAATCATTAAAATAAATTCCTGTCCAGCAACTAAATTAATTTTTTGAACAATATTTCCTTCTTCATCTAAAGTAATTTTCGGCCTCAAATCTAAATTACCTTTAGCTGTTTTGATAAACACAATATCTTCGGGAATTTTTTCTTTAATAAATTTGGGGATTGATAAAACAGGCACCTTTAAACCAACAATTTCAGTTAATGAAGGAACAAAAATATTAGTTACTTTTAATTTCTCTAAATTAACTAAGTTATTCAAACCAATTTTATTAAAAATCTCTCCAAGTTTAGGAATTTTTTCAACTAAAATTTTGATTTCTTCGGGAAAATAAGTTTGAGTAAATTCAGATAATGGTTTATTTTGCTGAGTATAGGTTAAAATTAATAGTTTTGGCTTGGAGGGAGTGATTTTTTTACTAACAGTTGGGATTTTTGGTTTTGTAATCTCTTTAACAATTTCTTTTGGCTTTTGGACTAAAAATTGTAATAACTGTGAAATTAACTGGACAATATCCTCAGGTGAAACTTCTCGTTTTTTGATTTCGCGACCACTATAAAATGCTCCTCCTCCAGCCGAAGGTTGCGATGGAATACTTTTTCTCCAATCAGTTTTTACTTTACAATTAGTGCAATCAAAATTTATTTTACTTCCATCTCTTAAAATAACAGCATAACCAGAAAATTCACCAGTATTAGGATCAATTTTGACATTACTAAAATCAATCCAGCCTAAATGTTCTCCCCAAGCATAACCAGATAAATTGCCATTACCATCATTATGAACTCCTCCATTTGTTGGACTTAAATTTATCCAACCATAATTGGCACTCCAAGCATAACCAGTTAATTTATCATCAAAAACTTGAACATTACCATTAGTAGGATTAAAATTTACCCAACCAATATTTTCTCCCCAAGCAAATTTATAAGTTGAATCAATTGAAGCAGAAAAAACTACTAAAATTGGCAAAAGAAAAATAATTAAAATTAGAAAATTTTTCATTGTTGAGATTCATTGTTTGATGGTTGATTATTACTTGGTTGTTGTTGATTATTATCTGAATTTTGAGGAGCACCCGGTGGACTATTTTGTTGATTATTTTGAGAATCTTGTATTTGTCCAGTATTATTCCCTTGAGTTTGATTTGCGTTATCTAAAGATGGCGGTGTTGATGAAGCGTTAGAAGAATCATTTGAAGGAATTGTTGATGGAGTAGAAGTTGGGGTTGTTGTTGGTGTTGAAGTGCCGGAGGAAGTGATATTAGTTCCTGAAGGTGAATTTGCTCCATTTTGAGTATAGAATTGACCGCCACCTCCTGTTCTTTCTAAAATATTTTTCAAATCTTGCTTATTAATACAAACTGTTCCATTTTCATCTTCAAAACAAAGTTGATTAACTGTTGCTTTATTAATTTTTGCTTCATCAATTTCTGCAAAATTAATTACCACCTCCTTAACAAACATTTTTTCAATTTTAACAACTCCCTGCTCGACAATTACTCCTAATTGACTCAAAGCATCTTTAACATAATTTGAAAAATTTATAATTAAATCTTTAACAATAGCATAAAGATAAACAGGAATCTGTTCATATTTTAATCCTTCAGGTTCATTATTTTGATTGTATCTTACAAGCTCAGGAAAGACAGATTGTACTTCTTCAGCAATAAAGCCAACTTGTTTGCCTTCAATCTTAAATGGCAAATCCTTTTTAAATTCAAAAGTTCTTGGCTGAAGTGATAAAAATTTCTCTTTATCAAACATTAAATCCTGTATGTTTTCTTTATACTTTAATGAAGATGGAGTACAAATAATTTGACCATTAGAATCAGAAGATAAAGCACAATTTACAGCATTTGTTTGAGCAATTGAACCAATAACATGTAATTTGTAAGCTGGAGTAGTCGTCCCGATGCCGACGTTGCCAGAAGAATGGGAAATTGCGAGCCTAGGATTAAAGCTATTAAAAGCATCATTAGCACTTGCTATCATGAAAGCTCCTGTATTTCCAAAATCTGATGGATCAACAAAAAGACTCCATTTGCCCGTATTACTTAAAGAACTTATAGAATATCTGAAAGAGCTTCCAGAATATCCTTCTAAAAACAAAATAGCTGAAGTATTAGAAAATACATGTAATTTAGTAGATGGAGAATTAGTTCCGATTCCTACATTATAAGGAGTTATTGTTATTCCGTTATCAAAATTATTTACATCGTTACCGCTTGTAATCACAAGATTATTAAAATTTCTTTCTACTCCTATAGAATAATTTACAGTTGGAGGATTTCCTGTTCTAAATTGGATTTGTGGGGAATAAGTAGTTGAAGTAGCAGAGGTAATTGTTAAAATTGATGATGTATTAGTTCTGTAAATTTCTAAAGCCGCTGATGGGCTCGTCGTCCCGATGCCGACATAGCCTGAAACATATAAATTATTTTGCCCCCTTATATTTCCAGCAACATCTAATTTATAAGCTGGATTTGTCGTCCCGATACCGACGTTGCCAACATTATTCACTACTAAAGCATTAGTTGTTCCTGTAGCAACATGTAAAATTCCTGCTGGCGTTGTTGTTCCTATTCCTAGTCTTTTATTTGTATTATCCCAGAATAAATTAGCATTATCTTGTGAAATTACTCCTCCTGTTCCAGCAAATAAGATTGAACCAGGAGTTAAGGAAGATGAAATTAATGAACCACTTGCTTTTATATTACCAACTACATCCAATTTTTCAGTCGGTGTTGTTGTTCCTATGCCAATATTACCAGAAGAACTATCCGGTGGTTGCAAAAGTAAATTTGAGTTCGAACTTCCCCAAATTTTAAGATTTTCTCCATAAATATTAGACCAAGGATTATTAAACTTGATATTTCCTGAATTTGAAAAAATAATACCTGGAACAAAATTGGTTCCGTCATCAAATCCTATCTTAAAAGAGTAATCGGTATTATTAGAATTGCCTAAAGATAAATTTAAACTAGGACCACCATAGCTATCATATTTTAAATACCAATCAGTGATATCTTTATTTCTGAAATACCATCCACAACCAGCATCTGGGTCATTGCAAGCAATACCTGAAGTAGCAATAATAAAACCATTAACTGTTAAATCTCCAGAAGGACCCAAAGAAAGAAGAGGGGTTGAAGAATTATAAATAGAAAAAATTTCATTAATTATAGGAGTTTCTGTCTTTATTTGAAAAGAAAAATCTCTATTATAACCAATCAAAAAAATCTTTTTATTTAAACTATCATACCTAATTTCGCTTTCGATACTCCCGCCGCTAGGTTTGAAAAAAATTGATGAACCTTCTGTTTTTTGAAGATAGATATCACCCTGAAAAACACCAGAAGCTCCTTCAATATTAGCAGCTCTAAGATAACTTAAATCATTTGGATTGTAAATAGCGGGCATAAACGCTCCTATATCTGTATCTACTCCAAGAACTAAATAAGCGGAGTTATAAACTGGATCCATTGTAGAAGTTTGCCACTCATCAGGATTTAAATCTTTTCCTAAATAAACAAAACCTCTATACCAATCATATGGTCCACCTTGTGGAGATTCTCTTTTTCCTTTATTTACAAAAAATAAATTATTATTTCCAGAAACACCGACATTACCTGTAAAAGTTTTATCGCCAGCAAAAGTTTGAGTTCCTGTTGAAACTAAACCTCGAGAAGAAGTAGAGGCATCAGGAAGATTGAAAGTATGAACTGAACCAGTTGAGACAATATTAAAGTCATTGCCTGAAGTGCCAACAGAAAAAGTTTGAGTAGTTGTTGTTAAACCATTTAAAGAAGTGATTGGAGGTAAAACAGTACAATTTGGGTCTCCAGGAGAACAATTAGGATTTAAAGTTTCCCCAGGTTGATAAGGAGATGTTGGTGGTGCTGCTAAAGAAATAACTAAAATTAAAGCATTAATTAGAAGCCCTATTAAAATCCCGCTAATTATTTGTCTTTTTATAAAACTTTTGTCTTTACCCATTTTTGAATATTATATTTTTATTCTATACAAAATTTTTAAAAAAACAAAATCAATTTTCCCAATAAATTTTAATAACCGTCTAACACGCTATAGCACTTTAAACGGTCTTTTATTTTAAAAACAATTACGTAAAGATACGTATAAAACGCTATAGCGTTGAAAACGTACCTTTAGGCTATTTTTCATATTCCTCAACTTTTTTGATTCTTCTTAAATATTTTTCTTCATTTTTAAAGTTTGTTTCTAAAAAAGTTTTAACAATTTGCCAAGCAGTTTCTTTGTCAGTAAAATCACTTGCTAAACATAAAACATTAATATCATCATCAGCTTTTATCATTTTTGCCATTTGAGGATCAAATGCTAATGCTCCCCTTATGCCTTTTACTTTATTGACAGCAAAACAAACACCAGCACCTGAACCGCAAATTAAAATTCCAACACTTCCCTTTTCTGAACTTACTCTTTCTCCAACCTTAAAAGCAAAATCAGAATAATCATCTTGAGGGTCATAAACAAAATTACCACAATCTTCAAATTCAAAATTATTTTCCTTAAATTTTTCTTTCAAATATTCCTTTAACTCAAATCCTCGATGATCAGCTCCGATATAGATTTTCATTATCATAATTATAATTTATCTGGCTCAATATTGTAATAATTAATTAAAAATTCGGCAACTTTTTTAAATGTCGGAGCAGCTGTTCCAAAAGCTAAAAGTCCTGGTTCTGGTTTATCGAGTCTTACTAAGACAATAAATTTCGGATTAGTTAAAGGAAAAACTCCGATAAAGGTAGTAATAACATCATTACTATAACCATCTTTTTCGGGAATTTGAGCCGAACCAGTTTTGCCTCCTATTCGATATCCTTTTATTTGCGCTTTTTTAGCTTGATTTTCTACTACTTCTTCTAAAATTTCTTTTATTTCTCTACTTGTTTCTGGAGAAATAATATTTTCTACTAAAGTTTTAGAGGTATTTTCATATTTTTTACCATCATCTAAAATTATTTCTGAAGCAAAATTGATAGTAGTTATTTTGTTTGAAAAAAGAGCTTGATAAGCATTTAAAAGAGATAAAGGCGAAATAGAAATTCCTTGACCAAAACTGGCTGTTCCAAAATTAACCTCTCTTCCAAATGGAGGATAAAGAGTTTTTAAATTGTTATCAACTAAAATCGGAAAATCAACCTCAGGCCTTTTGTTAAACCTAAATTTATCTACATATTTTAAAAACCTTGTTTTCCCTAATTCTTGACTGACATACACAGAGCCAGTATTTAAAGAGTGAACAAGAGCAGTTTTTAAATCAGTTTCTCCCCTCCCCTTTTTGTCAAAATTATAAATAGTTTTGTTATTCAAAATAACATAACCTTTATCAATATAAGTTGAAGTTGGACTAAGAATTTTTTCTTCAAAAGCACCAGCATAAAAAAATGGTTTCATCACTGATCCTGGTTCATAAGGGTAGCTTAATCTACTAAGATAAATTGAATAGTCATTAACTTTTGAATAATTGTTCAGGTCGTAATCCGGTTTTTCGGCTATCCCGATAATATTTCCAGAATCAGCTTCCATCGCTATAATTAAACCTCCTTTAGCTTTAAAATTAACCAGAGCTTCTTCTAAAATAGAATCAAACTTTAAAGCTATATAATAATCGATATTTAAGACAATATCAGCGCCTTTAGTTGGGGGTTTAAAACTACCATAAGTAGTAACAAAACCATTTTCTCCTCTTAAATACTCATCATAGTATTTTTCTAAGCCATAAAGCCCTTTGGTTGTTTTATTCTCTTCATCATAAATAGCAAAGCCGATAATTGAAGAAAGTAAATTTTTAAATGGATAGCTTCTAATAACCTTTTCCTCAAAAAAAACACTATCAAATCTTAATTGAGCAATTTTATTTTTTAGTTTTTCTTCAAGATTTTTACTGAGAATAACACTTTTTTCGCCATTAATTTTTTTAAGTAACTCTTCGGGTTTTTCATTTAAAAGTTCAGCGATTTTTTTAATTTCATCTTCTTTATTTTTAGCCTTTTGAGGATTGTAATATAGGTCATAAGCATAATAAGAAATAGCTACCGGAATTAGTTCCTTGTTTTTTGTTTTAAGATAAATATTTCCCCTAAGAGAAGGAATATATTTTAAATTATTAAAAAAGGAACTTTTTATTTCATTAGCTTTAACTAATTGAATTTTATAAAGTTCTAATAAGGTTATACTTGTCAAACTGAATAAAATTATCAAATAAAAATAGATAAGAAAATTCAATTTGTTTCTTTTGTTCATTTACTAATTTAAAAAGTTATTGATTTAGTTTTTCAAGATAGGAGTAAAAATTCGGATTGATGTAGATGAAATTAGTTGAAGAAGAGGGGTTGATCGGCTTTTTTTCTGCTGAATTAAGATTTTTGCTATTATTATTAAAAATTGAGCTGAGGTAAGTTCGGTATTTATTTAACAAAACTTTATTTTGTTCGAGGTAAGTTCTTTCATGGATAATAAGAAAAATAAGAATGATAATACCTAAAAATATTAAACTATTTAATAGTCTAAAAGCAAAAACTGGTGGAGATAAGGCTTGGCGTTGTTTTTTTCTCATATTTTTTTAATTGCTCTTAAAATTGCCGACCTTGAACTTGGATTAGATTTTTTTTCTTCGAGACTAGGCTTAATTGCTTTTTTAGTTAAAACCTCTATCTGTTTTTGGTTTTTATATTTTTTGATAAAACTTTTGATTACTTTATTTTCTAAACCGTGGAAACTAATGATAACAATTTTTCCTCCTTTAGTTAAAATATCAAAAGCTTCTTCAAGACCAAGTTTAAGATTTTCTAATTCTTTATTAATAAAAATTCTTAAAGCCATAAAAGTTTTAGTAGCTGGATGAATTTTTTTAAAACCTCTTTTTACTTGAGCTACAATTTCAGCTAACTCTTTTGTAGTTTCAATCTTTTTAACCTTTCGCCTCTCGACTATCTCTTTAGCAATCATTTCAGCTTTTTCTTCTTCTCCATAATCTTTTAAAATTTTTATTAATTCTTCATAACCAAAATAATTAATAATATCAAAAGCAGTAATCTTAATTTCTTGAGGATTGATTCTCATATCAAGAGGCTCGTCTTTTTTAAAAGCAAAGCCTCGTTTTGATTTTTCATAATGCCATCTTGAAACGCCTAAATCAAAAACTATTCCTTTTATTTCCCAAAATTTTTCTTTCTTAACCACTTTCTTTATTTTTTTGAAATTTTCATTAACTAATTTGATGTTTTTTTCTTTCATTTTTTTTATTTTTTCTAAACCTAAGCGATAAAGTTCAGGATCCCATTCAAAAGCTAATACTTTTCCATTAGGTCTTATATAGTTAATTAATTGAAAACTGAAATTCCCTTCTCCAAAAGTAGCATCAATATAATTTTCATTTGGTTGAGGATTAAGTATTTCTAGAGTTTCTTTTAAGAGTACTGGCCGATGAACTGATTGCCAATCAGTCATTCTTTAAATCTTTAAATTCCTAATTCACTTAATTTTTCAGCAATTTCCTCAGATTGAGATTCACTATTCTTTTTATATTCTTCCCAGATTTTTTCATCCCAAACTTCTAAACGGGAATACAATCCTAAAACAACAACTCTTTTGCTGATTTCTGCGTATTTTCTTAGGTTTTCTGGTATTAATATTCGACCTTGGTTATCAATTTCAGCTTGATGAGCTCCAGCTAACATCAATCGAGTAAAAGCTCGAGAATTTGCCTGACTTAGAGGTAATTTCAGAAGTTTATCTACCACTTTCTCCCACTCATCCTTAGGAAAGACAAATAAACATTTATCTATTCCTCGAGTAACAATAGCTTCTAAACCAAATCTTTGTCTGAATTTTGCTGGTATCATCAATCTTCCTTTTTGGTCAATGTTGTAATGGAATTCGCCTATAAGCATGGTATTTTAGTTTTCCACAATTTCCACATCTTCTCCACAACTTACCACTTTTTACCACTTAATTAAATGATATTAAATTTTCTTTTAATTTGTAATGAAGGTAGCTATTTAAAAAAATTCTTTTTATAAAACGTTTTTTTATTTTGAATTAACAGTTTATTAACATTGAAATTTTTATTAAAAATAAAAACCCGGCTCCTAAAGGAGCCGGGCCGAACTTACCTCAGCGGTTTTTTTACTTTCTAGGCTTGCTCTTTTTTGAACTTCTTCTTGCTGCCATTTCTTGTTTTTGTTTTTATGGGGCCGACCATACCCCTCTTCTTTTTCGCTCTTTTATCTCATTAATTAAAAATAATTTTAAACAATCTTTTTTAAAAATCAAACTAAAATGTTAATAACTTACAATCTCTATTTCTTCTTCCAGTAAAACTTCAAATTCATCAGCAACTCTTTTTTTAATATAATCTATTAATTTATAAACTTCTTCAAAAGTAGCTCCTCCAAGATTAATAATAAAATTAGAATGCTTTTCAGAAATTTTAGCTTGACCAATCTGAAATCCTTTTAGTCCTGATTCAGAAATAACGAAAGCTGCAGGAATAACAGGGAAGGGGTCATTTTTGATTTTATTTTTTTCTAAAGCTAATGCTTTTAATTTTTCCGAAGCTGTTTCTAATTTAATGTTTTTAAAAATACTGCCAGCATTTGGATATTCTATTGGATGTTTTTCTTTTCGGTAATTAATTTTTTCTTCAATTATTTTTCTAATTTCTTCCGGATTGCCCTTCTCAAATCTAAAAAATCCATTTAAAATTAACCAATTTTTATTTCTTTTAAAAAATGAATCTCGATAATTAAAATTTATTTCTTTATTTTCAAAATATTTCCTTTCTCCTGTTTCTAAATTAAAAGCTTCAGCACTAATTAAAATATCTTTTATTTCTCTTCCAAAACAACCAGCATTTCCTCTGATAGCTCCTCCAATTTCACCTGGCAAACCGCCAGCCCATTCAAAATTAGCTAAACTTAAATTTACTAATTTTTCTAAAACTTCACTTACTAATAGATTAGCTCCTATTTTTATAATTGTCTCACTTTTATTTTCTTCTATAACTTCAAAGTCCTTAAAATTTGTTTTGATTACAAAACCATTAAATTTGTTAAATAAAATATTAGTTCCCCCACCCAAAATAAATGTTGGCAAATTATATTTATTTTTTAATTCTAAAAATTCTTCCAAGTCATTTAAATTATTGATGCTAACAAAAAATAAAGCCTCACCCCCAATTTTAAAATTAGTCAAAGGAGCTAAAATTTTGTTTTTTTCAATCACCATAATTTTTTTATGATTTTATTTAAAAAAACTTGAATAAATTCTGCTAAATCTTCGCTTACTTCAGGAAATTCATTACTTAATTCTTGGTAAATTTTTTTTAATAAATCAAAAGCAACTAACGGTTCGTCTGATTCTAAAATTGCCTTAAAATCTTTTTCCATTTTTTCTATTAATTCTTGTTTTTCCGGATATTTCTCTTTAATTTTTCTGAAAAAATTTTCTAAATCTTGATAAAAAGTTTCATTTATCAATTTAAAAATTTCCTCCCTATTCATCTTTTCTTACTTTTAATTTTTTACTTTCTTCGATTAATTTAATCAATGAAGAAATAATAAGAATAGATAAACAAGAAAAAAGAAGTGATTGTTCTGGAGTTTTAAAAATTGATTCTGAAGCTCTCAAAAAAACCCAAAAACCAAAAATTCCTAGAAATAAAGATAATATAGATTTAGATATTTTTTTAATAGATTCTTTATTTTCCGGTTTTAATCTTAAATAAATATAAGAAAAAATTAAAAAGGCAAGAAATAAAAGGACAGCAAAAATATTTATTAATTTTTCTGGATTATTAGGATTTAAATCCTCTGGTTTTAAATTAAAAAGTAGCGATTGTGGATTTTCAAAAGGATTAAATTTCATTTATTTGTTTCTGTCAATAAATTTCCTTTCAATTTTTATTTTTTCCAAAAGAAAAGGAATTGTTTGAGGAAAATCTTCTTTTAGATTATTTTCACTAACAAATTTATTGAGTTTTTCTTCTTTGACTTTAGGGCCAAAATAAGAAAAAGCTGAAGTTAATATGTTTCTAATAACCGAAAGTTCTTTTCTTTTACCTCCTTTTTCTTTTAATTTTTTATAATTTCTTCTTAACCATTCAAAAACTATCTCCTCCTTGCCCTTATTTTGATTTACGCCTATGAAAAAATTAAAAGTCTGATTAAATCTAACATTTTTTGATAAAACGAAATCTAAAAATTGATTAAAAAGTTTATTATCTTTAACTCGAGCTAAAGCTATTAAGACTTTTCTTTTCTCTTCTATTAAATTTGTTTTTTCATAATAATCCAAAAGAGTCTGCCAGTCAAAATTAACCGCTAAAGAAAAAATAATAACTTTCAATTCAGGATTTAAATTTTCTAAATTTTTTTTATTTTTTTCAAATTCATTTAAAAAGAGCTTAACTATTTTAGGCTCTTCAAAATGGTAAGCGAGATTAAGTAAAGCAGGAATTTTAAGTTCTTTGATTTTTAAAGGTTCATTTTTTTTAATTTTTATTCCAAAAGTAGTAATAATTTTTTGAGAAAGAATTTTTAATTCTTCAGCAATTTCTGGTTTGTTAAAATTGAGAAAGTCTTCCCTTAAAAAATTTAAATACAAAAAAATAGCTCGAGAATATTTCTCGAAGTTTTTATTTTTTAAATCTCGAAAAATCTGATAATAATCTTCTAAACTTAAATCCCCTCTTATAGTTAAGAGCCGATAAGAGGTTAAAATATTTAAAATTTCATTTTCATTAGCTTTCTGAATTACTTCATTTACTTTTTCCAAGGGATAAAAGGTTAAATAGTAACCAGAAAAATTGCTATTTAAAGTAATAACTTCATTTGGATTTTTAATTGATAAATCTAATTTTTTATTTTTTAAGATTAAATTATTTTCTTTTTTTCCTATTTTAAGAAACAATGGCAAATACCAAATTTGAGGCAAATCTTTTTCCAAAGTAAATCTAGCTTGTCTAAATTCTATTTTGTTATTCTTTTGAGTTAAATAAACAATAGGAGTTCCTGGTTTAGTTATATAGTCATTCATTATTTTTTTAACTTGGATTTTAGAAAATTTTTGAAGTGAATCCCATAAATCAGAAGCTTCGGCATTTTGATATTTAAACTTTTTGATATAATCTCTTAATCCACCAAAAAATAATTTATCTCCTAAAAAAAGATTAAGACTTCTTAAAATACTTCCTCCTTTATTATAGGAAATAGCATCAAAAATATCCTCAATTTCTTTAGGGTCTCTTACTTTTACTTTTATAGGATGAGTGCTCTTATAAACATCTCTAGAAACAGCACCTAATACTTCATTAATTATGAAATCTTTCATTTTCTCAAATTGCGGATAATATTTATCTATCGCTCTATAGGCTAAGTAAGTAGCAAAACTTTCATTTAACCATAAATCATCCCACCACTTCATTGTTACTAAATTACCAAACCACATATGAGAAATTTCATGAGCTATTACTTCAGCAATAATTTTTTTTCTTAATTCCGGAGTAATTCCTTTAAAAACTAAAAGAAGCTCTTCACGAAAAGTAATAGCTCCCCAATTTTCCATAGCACCATCAGAAAAATCAGGTAAAGCAATCATATCTAGCTTTTCTAAAGGATATTTTTCGCCAAAAACTTTTTCGAAATATTCCAAACATTTTTTTGCTACTTCTAGAGCAAATTTACCTCCTTTTGATTTTCCTTTAGTAGTAGCTACTCTTATAAGGACATCTCTATATTTATCTTGAAGAAATTCAAACTCTCCTATTCCAATATAAAGAAGATAAGTCGACATTCTTGGCGTCTCCTTGAAAATTACTCTTTTTTTATTTCCTATGATTTCTTCTTTCTGAGGTAAAGTATTAGAAATAGCTATAAGATTTTTATCAAAAGCTAAGCTTAATTCAAAAACAGCTTTATAAGCAGGATGATCAATACAAGGAAAAGCTTTTCTAGCTTCGATTGGCTCAAATTGAGTAGTAATTAAAAATTTTTCTTTACTTCCTTCTTTATATCTACTTAAATAAATTCCTGATAACCCCTCAATCAATTTACCTTCAAATTCAATTTCGATTGTATTTTTTTGTTGAAATGAACCGAATATTTTTAACTTATCTTTAGTTAGACTGAATTTTACTTTTTTATCATTTAATTTAACCTGATTGATTGTTAAATCTTCTGAATCTAATTCTAAAATTTTAATCTTTTTCTCAAGATTCAAATCAATTTTTACTTTTCCTTTAAAAATTTTTTTATTTAAATCAAAGTCATAATCTAAATAATATTTCTTAACTTCCATTTTTAATCTTCTCTGCCTTTAACGGTTTTATCATATTCGACCCAAGCTTGATAAACATCAGGATAGTTTTCTTTTAAATAACCCAAAACTAATTCTCTAATTTCTTGAGAATCAACTTCCTCGCGATCACCTAAATGTTCTATAACAAAACCAGCTACATCCTCAACTAAACTAAAGACAGTTTCTTCATCCCTACCTGCTTGAAGAGCAGCTGCTTTAATTGAATTTTTCAATTTTTCTTCTTGGAATTCTTCGGTTAAATTTTGTCTTTTTTGAGGATTATATCTTTTAGTAACCACTGATGGCATTTTTGTTAATCTTATTTTTTCGACCTTAAAATTATTATAATACTAAAAAGTTAAAAATGAAAAAATAAATCTTAAGAAATGAAAGAACGCCATTTAATAGAAGTTTTAAAAGAAACTAGATTAACAAGAAGAGAATTTTTGAAATTGTTATTTTTAGTTCTAGGAGGAACTATGTTTTTTAATAAAGAAGTTTTAAATTTTCTTGAATGGTTAAATTATTTTATTTATGAATCAGCGAAAAATGTGATAAAAAAAGAAAATTTACAATTTGAAGAATTAGGAATTAATTCACCTTTTATTTATCTAAGATCGGAAAAGGAATGGGAAGAATATGTTGATATTTTAAAAAAATTAAAAGAGATGTTTAAGATAGAAAGATTCAGAATAAGATTATTTATAAGTGATGATTTTGAAAAAGGCTTAGGTGAGTATAATCAAGAAATTCTTGAGAAAATTTTAAATTTTTATAATTTTTTAAAGCAAAAGGATATTGATTTTGTTTTAGAAATAGATTTAATTGATTGTTATTCTATAGGAAATTCTTTAAAGCCTAATTTAGTTTATGGTACAAATCCACCCACTTCTTCCTATAACCCTACTAAGGATTTAGAGGGATATCATCAATTTTTTATTAATGATGAGTTAAAAGAAAGATTTATCTCTAGAGCTAAAGCAATTTTATCTTTTTTAAAGCAGCATTTTGAAGATAAAGAACTGATAATTAGTATTGCTAATGAACCAGAACCTCCGGTTGAAAATTTAGAGGAAAAAAGGAGAATTTTAAATGAGTGGTATCAATTTGTATTAAATAATATTAAAGGTATCCTTAGCGATAAATGGAAATTAGTAGCCGGAGTTAAAAATCCTGATTTTCTTTCGCCGGATATTTATAATCAAGGAATTACTCCTACTCTTCATCTCTATCCTTTTGAATTTTCGCCTTCAACATTAGAAAGTTGGCTTAAAAAATATCCAAATATTTATATTCAAGAATTAGGAGTACCTTATAGAATTTTTAACCTTCATAATCCCCTTGAAAGACAAATCGCAAAGGCTTTAATAGAAGCTGTTAAAGGTAATCCTATATCTTTGTGGAAATTAGATTTTTATGAAGATGGTTTTAGAATTCCCTTTATCAGAAATTAAAAATAAACAAGATCCGTGTTGCATCTTGGGCATTTTGTAAGTTGTTTAAAACGTGGAAATAGTTCTTCTTCTTCAATGAATTCAAAAGTTACTGGTGTTTTACCATCAATATAAATTGAATAAACATCACATAGAGGACAACCGGCCAATCTTAAACTATCACCAAAAAACTCATTGAATTTTAATTTAATTTCTCTTAAACGTGTATATAACAAGAAATACAGCCGTGAGTCATTCATTAAAATTTTAGTTATTATAGAAAATATTTCATCTAAAAATTTCCTTACTAAAATTTTATTGTCTTCTTTGTTTTGATTAATTTGATTTTTAATTTCTTCTTCAATTTCTTTTTCTAAATTATTTAAATCACCTTGTAAAATTTCATATTTTTCTTTGAATATTTTTTCAATTTCTTGTTCTTTCTGAGACTTCTTAACTTGTAAATGTTCAAGTTGCCGATTAGAAAAGTTATATCTCATCCAACCTGTACAATCTCGACAATAGTAGGTTAAAATAGATTGAGTTTTTTTAATATCAACAGAGTATTCAGATTTTCTTCCTTTACTGTCTTCGGCTATTAAGAATATATTAAATCCTGTTTCATCGATCCTATAATCAAAATATAGATAAATATAATGAACTTCTTCATAACCTTCTTCTACTTCTGTATGAATTAATTCTATTACTAAAAAATTTTTTAGTAAGAATTCTTTATCAAAATTATTCAAAAGAAATAAATAAGTTAATGGATCATGGTTAATAGAATTTTGTAATTCTTCTAAAACTAATCTAACAATTTCCTCTTCTTTCAGATTATTTAGGTCTATTACCCGGAGTCTTTTTCTAATTCCATCTTTTAATCTATCTATAAAATTTCTACATGCTAAATCATGCTCTTTTTTTCTAAAATGAATCCAGGGATTTCTTTCTGTTATCTCTTCATTACAAAAAGGACAAATTTGAGGCTCTTCTTCTATGCTTCTTTCTCTTTCAAATCCTTCGGGTGGACCTCCAATGTTAATTACCATTTTTTAGTATTTTAAAAGCGCGAAGAGAATTTTCAAAAATTATTTTTTCTAAAGTTTTGTTTTCTATTTTTAAAAGCTGACTAAGAAAATTAAGAATTAAAGGCAAATTTGAAGGTTTATTAGGAAAAATTTTTTGTGATTTTAATGGTTCAGGTACTAAAAAAGGAGAGTCGGTTTCTAAAAGAATAAGATTTAAAGGAACTTTTTTAACAAAATTTTGTTTTTCTTCTAAATAAGTCAAATCACCATCAAAACCTAAAAAACAGCGATATTCAATAGCAAAGTTTAAGATTTTTTCTTCTGGTTCTGTGCAATGAAAGATAACTTTCTCTTTTATTTCGTTTTGATATTTACTTAAAATTTCTAAAATCTCATCTGTTCCTTTTCTGTTATGAATAATTATAGGTTTATTAAATTCTAAAGCTAATTTAACTTGTTCTTCAAAAACAAATTTTTGTTTTTCTAAATTATTAGCTTTTAACTTATCAATTCCAATTTCTCCTACAGCTAATATTTTTTCCTCTTTTAAAAGCTTTTTAATTTTTTCTAAATCAAAATCTTCTATTTCTGAAGGATGAAAACCACAAGCAGAATAAATATTTTCAAATTTTTTAGAAATTTCCAAAGCTTTAACTGAAGTTTGATAATTTATTCCTGGAACTAAAATATAATTAACCTGATTTTTTTTAGCTTCTTCTATAATCTTTTCTAGATTCTTTTCGAAATGAGGCAAATTTAAATGAGCGTGAGTATCAAAAAGCATTTTCTTTTAAATAATCTTTGACTATCTTTAAAATATAAGCCACTCCCTCTTCTAGATTCATTTCTAATCTTCCTCCACTAGCATTTTTATGTCCTCCACCATTAAAATATCTCTGGGCTAATTCAGCTACATCAATATTTCCCTTAGATCTGAAATGAATTCTTAAATAATTTTCAAAATCTTCAATTACGATGATAACTTTTGCTTCTCTAATTTTATTTAAATTATTTGCTAAAGCACCACTTTGAACTTCCCTTCCTTCAATAACTACCCAAAAAATACCATCCTCTTGATTAACTTGATTAAAAATTTCGGCTAATTTTTTAAATTCAGCGAAGGGTTTTAAAAGCAAAGTTTGATTAACTAAATTGAGATCTCCTCCTAATTTAATAAGATCAGTAACCATTTCAAAAATTTTAATAAGTTTTTCTTGAGAAAGCTCAACGGTTAAATTTGAAGAATCGCCCATTATTCCTAATAAAAGAAGAGTAGCCAATTCAGCGGATTGAATTTTCAATTCTTTAGCTAGATAAAAAATTATT
Source organism: bacterium HR35 (assembly GCA_002898235.1). Taxonomy (GTDB): domain Bacteria; phylum Patescibacteriota; class Minisyncoccia; order UBA6257; family HR35; genus HRBIN35. Next base: position 100,084 of record BEIL01000001.1, on the reverse strand, counting down.
TCTGTTGTTGAAATAGCATCAGCAACTAAATTAAAATCGCCTTCAAGTTTGTTGGTTTGATGATGGTCAATAAAGATTTTAAATTTATCATTAAAAACTTTTTGAATTTTTTCTGAAATTCGCCGATAACTTTCACAATCAACTAGAATAAAGTTTTCATAATCACCATTAATTTCTTTAATGATTTTTTCTTTAAGAGGCACCCAGGAATATTCTTCTTTTAATTCTTCATCTAAATAAAGAGAAAAATTTTTATTAAGATTTTTTAAAATAATTCCCGTAGCAATTAAACTTGATAAAGCATCAGGATCATAATTAATATGAGTAGCAACTAAAAAATTATCTTTTTCTTTTAGAATTTTTATTAATTCTTTTATTTTTTCGATACCCATTTATTATTTTTGATATAAAATCTCCAAGGAAGAAAAGCGTCTTCTTCTGCATAATCAATTCCTATTCTAGTTGTTTTAATTATATCAGAAGAATTATAACTTTCTCCGTTTTCTAGCCAGATTTTATCTCCATCAACCAAGTCATATCCCCAAAAAGAAGAGTCTAACTTTAGATATTGACATAATTTACCAGGTCCATTGGGTATAATGTTATCCGTGGTTATGGGTTCTAAACTTCTAATTAAAACACACTCAGGATAACCCTCTTTATAAGTTGTAATATTTAATTGATAATAATTGCCATAAACTAAATAAATATAAATATGACCTCCTTTTAAATATTCAGCCAAATTTCTTTTTGTTACTTTCGCATTTTTAAGTTTTAAAATTCTTTTAATAAATTTTTCTTTATTTTCAACATATTTTTCAATTCTGTGCCAATTTTGATGAATAATTTTTAATTTTTCTTTTTTTGGTTGTTCTCTTTTAGCATAAGCATGAGAAGCTTTATCTTTTGGTCCAATATAAGCTTCTGTTTCAACGATTTTACCGATCAAAAGTTTATTTTTATATTTTCTAATTATTAATTTACCTAAAAGTTCTTGGGCTACTTTTAAAGTTGGTCTAAGAAAAAAATTTCTGTCTAACTTCATAAATTCAAAATTTTTAGTTTTTACTTCTAAAAAAGAGTTTTTTCTGTTTATAAATAGTTAAAGCTTTATTTAAAATTCTAATAGTTTCGTCATATGTTTTTTTATCTACAGGATAAGGAGTGCCATCTTTGCCTCCATGAGTAAAGGTATAACGAGCTGGATCGATTTTGGAAACTGGTTTTTTATAAATTAATTCTCCGATCAAAGATAAAGCTCTGATTGTTTTTGGTCCAACGCCTTCAACTAAAAGAAGCTCTTCTATTGTTTGTGGTTCAAAAATTTTAGCTTTTAAAATAATTTTCTTTAACCTCGGAATATCGAATTTTTCTTTTAAAACTGGATGGTAATTAAATTCGATATTTGGCAGAAAAAGAGATTTTTGCGGTTTTTCTAAAAATTTTAAATCTTTCAAAAGTTCTTGGGGAGTATTTATTAATTCTACAATTAGTTTTTTATTTTCTGAACTTTCTTTGGCTGTTAAATTTAAAACATTTTTTAAAATTTTTTGAGAAACAATTCCTGTATGAGGTTCTAAACTAATCTCTTTTTTTAAATTTCCACTCCACCAATGATATCTCCTAGCTAAAGAATAATAAGTATTCATTCCTTGCTGAATAACAGCAAAACTTCCTTTTTGAGTAATTATAAAAGCATGATGATAAAGCGTAAAACCATCCTGAATTAAGTTATTGTCTATTTTAGCAATTAAGCGAGAATAGTTAATATATTTTTGGAAATCAAGACCTAATTTATCTCCTAAAGCTAAAAGTTCATTAGGTGTTTTTCTTGATGTTTTTCCTTTACCACCACACACATAAATTCCTAAATTTTTTTCCTTCAAAGCTTCTTTTAAAGCAGCCGTTGTTGTTACTGTTAATCCAGAAGAATTCCAATCAAAAGCTAAAGCACAACCAAAAGCTTGAAACCAATAAGGATCGCTCAATTTTCTTAAAAATTCTTCTTCTCCAAATTCTTCAATAATAATCTCACTCATAATTCCTGCTAATGCTTTCATTCTCTCAAAAAGCCACCGAGGGCATCTTCCTGTATCTAAACTAAAAGTAGCTATTCCAGTTTTCATTTTTCATAAAAAATTATATAAAATTAAAGCAAATGTTTGAAGAGTTAAAAAATATTTTAGAAGGCGAGGTTTTAAGCGATCCTCAAACTTTAGAAAATTATTCAGAAGATAAAAGTATTTTTAAACTTTTACCCAAAGCAGTTGTTTTCCCAAAATCTTTAAAAGATTTAAGTTATTTAGTTAAATTTGCTAAAGAAAACAAATTTTCCCTTACAGCTAGATCAGCAGGAACAGATATGTCTGGTGGAGCAATTACTGAAGAGATTCTTTTAGTTTTTACTAAATATTTTAATAATTTTCATCTTAATCCTCAAGAAAAAATTGCTGAAGTGGAACCAGGTGTTTATTTTCGTGATTTTGAAAAAGAGTTAGAAAAGTATAATTTAATGCTGCCTTCTTATCCTGCTTCTAAAGAGCTTTGTGCTTTGGGAGGAATGATTGCTAATAATTCTGGAGGAGAAAAAACTTTAAAATATGGAAAAACTGAAGATTATGTTTTAGAAATAAAAGCAGTTTTAAGTGATGGCAATCAATATCTTTTTAAAAAATTAACTTTAACTGAATTAAATGAAAAAATTTCCCAAAATAACTTTGAAGGAGAAATTTATCGTCAGCTTTTTCCTCTCTTTAAAGAAAATTTTGAGTTGATACAAAAATCCAAACCCCAAGTAAAGAAAAATTCCGCTGGTTATAATATTTGGAAAGTTTATGATGGGGAAACATTTGATTTAAGTAAATTATTTGTTGGTTCTCAGGGAACATTAGGCATAATTACTCAAGCAAAACTGAAGTTAGTTGAGAAATTAGCTTTTTCTAAATTAGTAGTTATTTTTCTTAAAGATTTAAAAATTATTCCTGAGTTTCTTCAAAAAACTTTAAGTTTTGAACCATCAAGTTTAGAAATAACCGATGATCATACTTTTAAAATTTACCTTCGCTTTGCTAAAGAAATGGCTGAAGTTTTGGGAGCTAAAAATTTGTTTTCGACTTTAAAAATGTTTTTGCCAGAGATAAAACTTATTTTAACTTTTGGGATGCCAAAGCTTATTATTTTAGCTGAATTTGAAGATAATAATGAAGAAGCTTTGAACGAAAAAATAAAAAATTATGAAAAAGTTCTTCAAGAGTTAAAAATTAAATATCTTCTTTGTCAAAAAGAAATAGAAATCAAAAAATATTGGAAATTAAGAAGAGATACCTTTAAACTTTTAAGAGAAAAAATTAAAAATAGGTTAGCTGCTCCTTTTATTGATGATATTATAGTTAATCCAGAATTTTTTCCAGAATTTTTACCCAAGCTTACTAAAATTTTAGATGAAACAAAAATAATTTATACCATATCTGGCCATTTGGGAGATGGCAATCTTCATATTATCCCTCTTTTAGATATGAAAAAAGAAAAGGAAATTATTTTTCCCTTAATGGAAAAAGTTTACAATTTGGTTTTAGAATATAAAGGTTCATTTACAGCTGAACATAATGATGGTTTAATTAGAGGATATTATCTTAAAAAACTTTTTGGCGAGGAAATTTATAATCTCTTTTTAAAAATTAAAAGAATTTTTGATCCCGATAATATTTTTAATAAAGGTAAAAAAATAGAAGTTGATTTAAATTATGTCAAAAGTAAAATTAAAAATTAACTAAAATCATTAAATCAGCTACATTTGATTCCAACCTTCCAGTTATAATTCCATCGCCAATAAGTTTAAAAAAGTTAAAACTATCATTATTGCTCAAAAATTCATTCAAATCAAGATTTAAATCTTTAGCTTTTTTTAAAGAAATTAAATCACCAATAGCTCCTCCAAATTCAGTGTTATCATAACCATCAGAATTAAAAGAAACAAAAAGACCATTTCTTGGATTTTCTTCTAAATATTTTAAAAACCATAAAACCAATTCTTGATTTCTGCCTCCTTTTCCTTGACCCTTGACTTCAACGGTTGTTTCACCTCCTGCTAAAAAAACTCCTTTTTTATTATTTAAATTAAAAAAATCTTTAGCTATTTCCTCAACTCTGCCTTGAAGCTGATAATTTAAGATTTCAACAAAATAACCATTATTTTCTAAGTAATTTTTCATTTCTTCTAAAGCTAATTTATTACTTAAAATTACAAAATAGTCAATTTTTTTGAAATAAATATCTTCTTTGGGCGTTTCTATTAGCCAGTCTATTTTTATTTTTTCTTGAAGATTAAATTTTTTAATAATTTCGATAGCATCAGTTAAAGTTGTTTCATCTTGAACGGTTGGGCCTGAAGCAACAAAACCAACATCATCACCTGGAACATCTGAAAGAATCAGAGAAATAACTTTGGTTGGATAAAGAATCTTGGCTAATCCGCCGCCTTTAACTAACGAAAGGTGTTTTCTTATAGTATTCATTTGATAAATATTAGCGCCCGATTTTAAAAGTTCTTCATTGATTTCCTTTATTTTTTCTAAATCTATTTTGGCAGGCAGTTCAAGCATTGCTGAACCTCCACCGCAAGTAATTACAATTACTAAATCCTTTTCTGTTAGATTATTTTCAAATCTCTTAATTATTTTTTGAGTAAAAGATAAATTATCAAGAGAAGGTAAAGGATGGGAGCCAAAAGTAAATTCAATTTTTTTGAATTCTTGAGTAATTAAATCAATAACATATCCTTCTTTTAAAAATTGTTCTAATTTATCTTCTAAGTATTTAGCTACCTTACTTGCTCCCTTGCCAAAACCAATTAAATAAACATTTTTATAACTTTTTAAATCATAAATAGAATTTTGAATTTTTAAAAGGCTATCTTCAATAGTAATTTGTCTTTGAAGATAGCTTTCTGGTTGAAGAGCTAAAAGTCCTTTTTCTAAAGCTTCAAGAGCTATTTTTCTTTGAGAAGATAAATTTAGTTCTTGAAAATTTTTAATTAGCATTAATTAATATTTTAGTTTATGGTATAATAAAAAATATAAAAACCAGGGGTGGCGGAGCGGTCAAACGCACCTGGCTGTAAACCAGGCGCCCTTCGTGGCTGCGCAGGTTCGAATCCTGCCCCCTGGACAAAATATAACTTTATTTTTGACCACCAAAAACTTGTTTTAATGTGTCTAATTTAAGAACCTGACCGATAGCAATATTACCAGTGCCAACTACTAAAGCAGCTATTATAAATAATCCTATAAAAAATAATAAAAGTGCAAGCCCGACAGAAATTTCTCCACGTTGCTGTTTAACAACATTTTTTATCTTATCAAATAGGGATTGTAAAGTTGGATGACTATTTAAAAATTTTTCAATACTTGCCTGAATATCAGCTTTAGCTTCTTCAATAAGACCATAAGGTTTTAAAAGAATTTGATTAAAATCAAATCCCTGTAATTCTGCTCCAGCTGATTTTGAAAATTCAACAATTATTCTTATAAAATCTTGATTTAGAGCTCCTAATAATTTTAATTGATCTAACAATTGGTTAATTAAACTAAAATTTTCTTGTAAATGTTCAATGTTTTTACCTAATTCTTTAATAAAATTCGGTATTCTTATGTTTAATTCTGGTGGTTTGGGTGATCTGAAAGATTCGAAGTTTATCATTTTAATTTTTAACAATTTTAATTGCGACTAAAATTTAAATTTTTGTATAAACTTCTAAAATTTCCATTAAAAAATTAGAGAAAAATTTATTTGCTTCTTCTTCAGAAAATTCTTTTTTATATAGCTCATCATATTTTGAGGAAATTTTGTTCACTTCTTCAATAAATCTTGTCCTTTTATCTTCGGGTAAAGATTCAACTAAAAATTGAATAAACTTTTTGTATTCTTCTTCTAAGCTCATTAGTTTTTTTTAAATTAATTACTGACCATTGTTTTAATTTTATTATAAAAATCTAAAAAATCGGAGTTAAAATTTCAGCTTTATTTTTTAAAACAACAAGGGTTACTTCAAAGTGGCTTGAAAGTGCATTATCTTTAGTTTTAAATACATAATCATCAATTCTTTCAACTTCACCGCTACCCAAGGAAGCCATTGGTTCAATAGTAAAAAACATACCTTCGGTTATTAATTTCCCTTCTCCTGGATTTCCAAAATTTCTAATTTCTAAATTACCATGAAGATATTCACCTATATCATGGCCACAAAAATCTTTAATCACTGAAAGTTCTGCATCTTCAATTACTGATTCTATTTTCCAACCAATATCTCCGGTTCTTATTCCTGGCTTAATTATTTTTATTGCTTCAATCAAAGCCCTTTTAGTAAATTCAATCAAATATTTTGCTTCTTCGCTAATTTTTCCCACGCCTAAAGTAATTGCTGCATCAACAAAATAGCCTTTATAATTAAGACCCAAATCAATTTTCAAAATATCACCATTTTTAAGATAAACATTTTCTTTTGGATAACCATGAACTATAATTTCATTTAAGGAAGTGCAAAGAGTATAAGGATAGGGTTTAGTAGCAAAGGGTGCTTTATAATTTTTAAAAGCAGGCCTAGCTCCAGAATCTAAGATAAGTTTTTCGGCTAAATTATCTAAGTCTTTTAAACTTCTGCCTTCTTTAACTTCAGCTTTTAGCTCATTAATAATTCTTGCTAAAATCTTCCCTCCTTCTTTCATTAAATTATACTTTTCGTCAAAATCCATTTATCTTACTTTAGAACCAACTTTTACTTGGGAAAGTGGAACTATTAAAACCGGTCCAATTTCTTCATCATCGACTGCTAAAAGCATTCCTTCGCTTTTAACTCCTTTGATTACTTTTTCTTCAAGATTAGCAACAACAATAATAAGTTGTCCGTTTAATTCTTCTGGGCTGTATTTATCAGCTATTCCCGAAACTATTGTTCTTTTTTCATTTCCTAAATCGACTAAGATTTTATAAAGTTTATCCGTGTTTTCAATTTTTTCAACATTAATTATTTTCCCTACCCTCAAATCTATTTTTTGAAAATCGGTTAAACTTATTTTTTCCATCATTAAATTTTAAACAAAGTTACTTTTAATTTCCCAAAATTTTCAAAATCTTCTTCTTTTTCAGCTAAAATTGTTTTTCCTTTATTTAATAATTTGGTCTTAGTAATTTGAGAAATAGTTTTTAATTCACTTCTTAATAAATTAGCTAAAGCTTTATTTTGGGTTTCAATTTTTAAACCAACAGTTTCTTTGGGAAGAAGATTAGCTTTCTGTCTTAAATCTTGAACTAGTCTAATAAACTCTCTTACTAATCCAATTTTTCCTAATTCCTCATCAATTTTAACATTTAACCATAATTCCTCTGGTTCATTAACATAAAGATAATCTTCCTTTTCTTTAGGTTCACCATAAATGACTTCTAAAATATTTGTTTCTTCTTTCAAAAGTTCCAAAACTTCAGGTGAATATTTTGTCTTAAGATAAAGAGAACGAAGTGGTATTCTGATTTTAAGATTGTTTTCTTTTCTTAAGCGATGGATTGTTGAAGCTAATTTTTTAATCTTTTCTACTTCTGTAAGTAAAAGCTTTTCTTTAAGTGAAAGTTTTATTGGTTCTCCTAATTTCTCTAAATGAATGCTCTCTTTAGTATATCTTCTTATTTGGAGGTCTTCCTTTATTTCCTGATAAATATATTCACTAACAAAAGGAGATAATGGAGCTAACATTTTAATGAATTCATAGAGAAAATCTTGAAAATTTAGATAAGCATTGATAAACTCTTTTTTGTCTTTAGGGTTTTGAAATCTTTCTCTTGAGCGCCTTAACCACCAGCGAGAAAAATCTCCCAAAAGGTCAAATAGTAATCTAAATGCTTTATGATAATTAAAATTTTCCATATATTTTAAGTAATTTTGATAAGTTTCTTTAAAGCGAGCATTAAACCAGATATCAATGGTTGTCATTTCTTTATTACTCTTATAACTTCTTATTGAAGGGTCATAATAGAATTTATAAAATTTCAAAATATTAAAAAGGAGGTTATAAAATTCATTTTTAAAAGTTTTAAACTCATCTTCTTTAAAAAGTTTATTATCTCCGGCTTCATTTAAATAGAAAAGATAGGTTCTTAAAACATCAGCTCCTTCTTTTTCCATTATCTCTTGAGGGTCAATAACATTACCAATTGATTTTGACATTTTCTTTCCTTGAGCATCTAAAACTAATCCCATACAAATAATGTTTTTATAAGGAACTTCATTTTTAACTAAAACACTAACAGCTAGTAAAGTATAAAACCACCCACGAGTTTGATCTATTGCTTCAGCTAAAAAATCTGCTGGGAAAATTATTTTTTTATCTATTTCTTTTTTATTTCTCTTCGGATAGTAATTAGAAGCAAAAGGAACGCAACCTGAATCAAACCAAATATCAGCGATTTCTGGTGTTCTTTTCATTAAGCCTTTACATTTAGGACAAAGCCAAGAAAAATTATCAACAAATGGTTTGTGAAGATCAATTAATCCTTCAGAGTTTCGAGGAACTATTTTAAATTCAACTTTTCTAAATTCTCCTAATTTATAAGGTTTAATTTTAAAATCTAAAAGGTCTTTATCATTAATAGCTTGCATTTCTGCTTCTAACATCCAGAGTGGTGCTCCATGAGAAACAATTAAAATATTTTTTCCTTTATAAATTTTTTCTAAATCAAGAAGAAAATCAATTACTCTTTTTCTTACTTCATTTAAACTTTCAGCATTAATTGGTTTTTTGTTAAGATCTCTTTTGCCTGTAAATTCATCATAATAAACTTTATCAAATTCTTCATAGGCTTTACCATTTAATTCACCCAAATCTATTTCTCTAAGACGATGGTCAAAAATTACTGGAACTTTTAATCTTTCAGCAATAATTTCAGCCGTTTGCTTACAACGTGTTAAAGGAGAAGAAAAAATTAAATCAATTTTAAATTTCTTTAGAGAATTAGCTTTTCTTTTAGCTTCTAAGACTCCTTTCCTAGTTAATGGATTGAATTTTTCCTCTGGATAGGAGGATAAAAAGTTTTTCTTATTACTTAAAGCTTCTTCATGTCTCATCAAAATGTACTCATTATTAGCTTTAAAATGTTTAGCTAATTCTTCGACTGAACTAATACTTTCGGTATAACCACATCTTTCACAAATCCACAAAGGTAGAGGTATTCCCCAAAATCTTGTTCTTGAAAGATTCCAATCAACACCTTCTTTGATCCATTCATAAAATCTATTTCCAGTTTCTTCAGGAATCCATCTAACTTTTTTATGAGCTTCAATTAATTTATCTTTAATTTTAGAAATTTTTATTACCCAAGCTTTGTTAGCAAAATAAATCAAAGGATTTTTACAACGCCAACAATGAGGATAATCATGTTCATATCCTTTTAAATCACCTTTAAAGATTAACCCTTTTTCATTCAAATAATTAAAAATTAATTCATCAGCTTCTTTAAAATATTTTCCTTCTATTTCTCCTTCTAAATCCTTAAGATAACCAGAAATAAACCTACCTTGAGCATCTAAATAATTTAAAACCCCTAACTTATTTTTTTCTCCTAATTTAAAGTCATCCTCACCAAAGGCTGGAGCAATATGAACTATTCCAGTTCCCTCTTCTTCTTTAACAAAATCTGCTAAATAGACTTTATAATGATTATCTTTAATTTCAAATTTTTCAATCTTAAATAAAGGCTCATATTTTAAACCCTCAAGTTCTTTTCCTTTTACTGTTTTTAAGATTTTAAATCCTTCTAATTTTTGATGAGTCCAAATTTTTCCTTTGTCAGTTTCATAAAGATAATAATCAAAATCAGGATTAACAGCTAAAGCCAAATTACCTGGTAATGTCCAGGGTGTAGTTGTCCAAGCTAAAAGATATTCATCTTTATTTTTGACTTTAAACATAACATAAACATCAGGGTCTTTAACTTTTTTATAAGCATCAGGCATTCCCAATTCAGCTTTAGAAAGTATAGTTTCGCATCGAGGGCAATAAGGAAAAATTCGGTATTCCTGAACTAATAAACCTTTTTTATAAATTTCGCTTAAAATCCACCAAGTCGATTCAATATAAAAAGGATCATAAGTAACATAAGCATTCCTGTGATCAATCCAAAACCCCATCCGTTCATCAGTTTCTTCCCAAACATTTTTGTATTTCATCACCAATTCTTTACATTTCAAATTAAAATTTTCTATTCCATAATCATAAATATCTTTTTTGTTTTTAAAACCAAGCTCTTTTTCTGTTACTACTTCAATTGGCAAACCATGAGTATCCCAACCAGCAACTCGAGGAACATAATAGCCTCTCATTGTAAAAAATCTCATAGTTGTATCTTTATAAATCCTTGTTAAAAAATGGCCAACATGAGGAGCAGCATTGGCATAAGGCGGTCCTTCATACCAATTAAATCTTTTTTTGTTTTTATTTTGTTCTAAAGATTTAAGAAAAATTTTTTGTGATTTCCAAAATCTAATAATCAATTTTTCTATTTCGGGAATTGTTGGAAACCTTATCATTTTTGCTAACTTTATTGAATTTTTATTTATTTTAAATCAATTTTTAAGAAATTTCAAATTAAATCACCATTTTTTCTAAAATCTCGATTCTTTCTTCAATAGGTGGATGAGTATCATATAATTTAGAAGAAATAAATGCAGAAATAAATATGCCAATTAAGATACCTAAAATCAAATAGTCTTTTTCTGCAATTAAAATAATAAGCGGTGTTAAAATACATAAGGAAAACAATACTAACCATTCTATAAACTCATTAAGTTTTTTCATATTCCATTTTTCTTTCTTTATTTTTTGATTATCAGAAAAATTTTGTGATAAAGGTTTGGGAAATTCTTTATTAGGATCGACAATAAAAAGAGGAGTATAAGCTAAAGAAGCTTGAGATGATTCACTTTTAAAAAGGTTATGATCAGAAGTAGCTATTTTTTTTAAAGCTGAAGCCAGAGCTAAAGGATCCCGAGTAAGTAAAGCAGCTGAAGCATCGGCAGCAAATTCTCTTTTCCTAGAAATAGCAAAAGTAATTATACTAGCAAAGATTGGAGCTAAAATTAATAAAGCGCCAACTAAGATATACAAATTACTGCTGTTTTTATTTTCGTCATTTTTTGAAGAAGATTCTCCTAAAGCCCGAATAATAATATCAGAGATAAGATAAATTACTCCAGCTAAAAAAACAGCTACAGTCATTGTTCTTGTATCTTTATTCTTTATATGAGAGATTTCATGAGCAATAACTGCCTCCAATTCTTTTTTGTCTAATTTTTCTATTAATCCTGTTGTCAAACAAATTAGGTAATTTTTATAACTTGTTCCATAAGCAAAAGCATTCATTTCTTTAGTATCAATAAGATAAATTTTAGGAGTTTTTGGCAAACCAGCAGTAATTGAAACATTTTCAACCAGATTATAAATTTCAGGATTATCTTCTTTTTTTATTTCTTTAGCTTTAAAAATGAAAGCAGTTATTTTATCTCCCTTAAAGAGAAAAAACAAATTGTATAAAAAGGCAAAAATAATTAAAGATAAAACAACATAAATATTTTTTAAAAGAATATAAGAAACTAATCCAATTAAGGCAAAAACTAAATAATAAAAGAAAAAAACAAAAGTTGTTTTTAAATTATTTTCATCTAAAACCGAATAAGCAGTTTTCATCTTAAACTTTCGGGGTGGCGGGACTCGAACCCGCAACCTCTGGCTCCCAAAGCCAGCGCGCTAACCATTGCGCCACACCCCGCTTTAAAAATATTATATAACAAAAATTTTTAGTTCTAATTACTTATTTTTTCCCGCCCATTCTCTCTTCAATTTGTTTCCAAGCCCAAGCAATTAAACCATAAGGCAAAATAGCAAAGGCACCTAACCAGGGAGCTACGACTAATGCAGATACTAATCCAACTCCAGATAATAATCCCAAAATCGTTTTAGAGCTTTTTTCTATTTTTTTAGCTAATGAACTTAAAGATCCCGGTTGGGGAGATTGTTTCTCTTTATATCCTCTCAAAGCTCTTGCGATGCTCTCCATTTCTTCTTCTATCCTTTTTAAATCATTAAGTATTTTAATTAATCTGCCTTCATCTTTAAGATTTTTATTTATTATTTCACTATTAATGCTGTTTCTCATTTCATCCATTACTTTTCTCATTTGCAACCACCAGTTAAGCATAAGTAAAATATCTCTTTTCATTGGATTCTTTGATGATAGGTTTGATAATAATTTTGGTCTTATCTCTTTCCATAAATTTTCTATTTCTATTTCTTTCTGGAGAATTCTTCCATAAACATCTAATATTTCTGCTCGTAGATTTCTCTCCCCTTTTTCTTGCTTTTCTTTCTCATGTTGTTTTTGGACTTGTTCTCTTGCTTCTTCTAAATTTTTTATTCTCTTATCAATGCTTTCTTCTGAAAAATCGCCCTCATCTAAACTTCTTTCCAATTTTTCTAAAGTGGCTATTCCTTGAGGAAAAATTGAAAGAGGATTTATTGTTAATATATAATTATTGTTTTCTTGAGTAATACCCAAAAGTCGCTGAGTCTCTTCGTTATCTAAACGAATTCCTTTTCTTTCCATTCTTTCTCTTAAAGCCTGAAAATCCTGGTCTGTAAAAGTTATCCTAATTTCCCCTCCTTCTCTAAGATGTTTTTTAATTTCATTAATTCCCTCGCCCAAAGCAACCCTTAATCTATCATCCTTACTCCCCTCTATTAGCGCTTGCCAAAAATCTCCGCTTGTATAAAAAATTGAAAGTTTTTTTAATTCTTCGGGAATAGATTTTTCTAAAATTTCAGAAATCTCTTTTTGAATTCCTTGTAATTCGCTAATATATTGTTCAAGTTGTTGTTTCCATTGATGGCCCTGCAAAATTCCTAGCAAATTGGTGATCCCCTGTGATACTTGGGCTATATTTACTTGAGGTGATGGTTGTTGAATTAGTTTGAGTAAATTCTGAATTGCTTCTCTTATTGGTGTAACTAATCCTCTCGGTAATCTTTTATTTTGTTGTCTTGATAACTCAGATAAGTTCTTAATATTCTTTTCAATATTATTTAATTGTTCTTGTAAACTATTTCTAATCTCTTCGGGTAAAGCTGGTCTCCTTTCAGCTCCGCTTAAATTAAGTGAGACTAAAAAAGAAAAAAGGAAATCTATTAATTCTTCGTATCTTCCACCTTCTACTTCAATTCTAGGTCTACTGATAATCCCCCGCAATCCTTTATTTTTTCTGGCAAAAAATTGATCCCAAAAGTCAATTATATCTCCCTCGAATCTTTCTGGAAATGAAATTTTTGGACTTGTTAATCTTTCTTTAAAAATTTTAAATATCATTTTTGTTTTCTTTTAAAAATTTTTCGACTTCTGAATCTACTTTTGATTTGGCAATAGATATAGATTCTTTTAAGACTTCCTCATTAAGATGAAATCTATTTCTCAAATTATTGCTTATCTTTGAAATTAACTCTATTATCTCTTTTTCATCTTTTAATTCTATATCTTCAGGAATATTTTCTAATAGATAATCAACAATTGCTTTGAGATTTTCTTCGCCAATTTTTTTTGCTAACTCTAAAACTAAAAAATCAAAAAAGAGTTCTAAGTAAATTTTGTAAAAATTTTGAATTAATTCTTGTCTATTAGTCATTTTTTTTAATTTTAAAAAGGTCATTCAGGAATTTTGCTAATCAAGTGACTTAATATAGAATTTAGTTTTTCTAAAACCTGAGTGAAATTGTAAAAGAATCTTGCAAAAGGATGTTGAGCGATACCTGTTTGTGGCACTGCACTTCTAAGGAATTCTGTAATTCCTTTCAAAACTCCTTCAGAAAAACTTTCAAGAATTTGATCAACAATAGGTAAAGCAAGTATAAATACTATAGTTATTATAACATCTCTAATAAGAGAATCTCTTGCATCTTCAAGACTTCTTCTTTCTGCTGAATTTTGAATCCTGCTAAGATTGGGAATATGATGGTACCGAATAATTCTTTGAAAATATGAATTAGTAACTGTTCTAATAGTTAAAATACCTAAAAGAATCAAATCTATGAGAGGATAAGAAATAAAGGGGAAACCCATTAGCAGTTTTTGAATAAACTCTGAAATATCTGCTGCAGTTTCAACTACTTGACTAAAGAGACCTGTAGAAGCCGCGAAAAGACCTAAAAAAAAGAAAATAACATGTTTTATTTTAATTTCTCCTCTTTCATTTAAAATTATTTCCTTTAGATTTGAAAATAATTTATTTAATGATTCTTCTACATTTTTCTTTACTCCATTTAAATGGTCTATTAATGCCGTTAATTGTTCATTACTTAATTTTTCTATAATTTCTATCTTATCTCTCGGGAAAAATCCTCTAACACGACTAAAAAGTTCAATTAAATTACTTTCTATTTCTTGAGCAGTTTCTTCAATATTGCTACTTTGCACTTCCAGCTTTTGCGGTCCTTCTCTTTTAAATCTCATTTTTTTAAATTTTAAATTATTTTTGTTTTTTTGTCAATATAAATGTTAAAATTTAATCTCTGGAGGTTTTTGGGCTGATTCTTTTTCTTCATAAGAAAGTTCAAAATATTCAGCTGGCTTAAAACCAAAAATTGAAGCTATTAAACTATTAGGAAAAATTTTCAGATTTGTATTATATTCTTGAGCTACTGAATTATAAAATCTTCTTGAAGCTTGGATTTTGTCTTCAGTATCTACTAATTCTTCTTGAAGTTGAAGAAAATTTTGATTAGCTTTTAAATCTGGATAATTTTCAGCGACTGCAAATAAAGTTTTTAAAGCTTCAGTAAGCATATTATCTGCTTCTAATCCCTCTTTAACAGTTTTAGCTGAAATTAATCTATTTCTTGCTTCAGTTACTTTTTCTAAAACTTCTTTTTCATGAGCAGCATACCCTTTAACTACTTCAACTAAATTGGGAATTAAATCAGCTCTTCTTTTAAGTTGGACTTCAATATCCGAAGAAGCTTCGTTTACTTTTTCTCTTTTAGAAACAAGGTTATTATAAGTACTAACTAAATAGATAACTAAAAGAAGCGGTAAGCCTACAACTAAAATTAGGGCTAAATTCATTTTGCTTATACTAAATTAAACTAATACCGACCTATTTTAATTTTCTCTCAAATTTTTAAATTTTCAAAATAATCAAGAATGGGAATAATATAACTTTCCAAATTTGGAGTTTGTTGACTTATCTTTTCTTTAATTTGTTCTAAATTATTTAAATTTAACTTTCCCTTTTTCTGTTTGTATTGATTAAAAAGAAAATTTATAAAATTAACCGCTAAAGCTGGCTGGTGGTGAATAAATGCAGAAATAGCCAAAACTAGCCATTGATTTTTAATAATTATTTCTTTAAAAAAATTCAAAAACTCATCGTTTTCTTTATTTGCTAGGAGTATTCCATATATGTTATTGATTACATTTAAAACAAACCAAACATAATGCCAACTACCTTCTAAGCCAGTAATATTAAAAGGAATATTAACCTCTTCTTTGTTTATTCCCCAAAGATTAGCAAAATTTACTTTAAATTTCTCGTCATCAATAAAATTATTATATCCACTTTTAACGCTTTCTTCTACTATATTAGTCATTTGGAATGGCCCAAAAGAAAATGTTGTATCATGTAAAGCAGGTATATGTTCAATAAATTGAGTTCCAGCTGAATATAAGAGCATTGAAAAAAATATAATATTGAAATTAACTACATCTTTATGAGAATATTTACCGAATTCTTTCGGAGGCGGAAGAATTTCCCCGATAATTAAACTAACAAGCATTCTACTATTAATAACATTTATAAATTCAGAACACAAACTTTTTATTCGAAAATCTCCATCCTTTTCATCCAAGTTTTTAAAAGAACTTCGAATAACATTTAAAATTGCGTCGATTACATTTAAAAACTCTCTTAAATCCATTCTTGAAGGTCGATGATTTCCGTAGGCTTCTAATCTTATTTCTTTAAATTGCTCCCAATAATTTCTAATTACACCATCTTCTACATTTTTTTCGTTTAATAATTTTTTTAAAATTTCATAGAAATTTGCTCTTATATAAATATATTTATTGGTTACAAAAATAAGGTAATTCCTGTTATCTGCGATTTTGTCTTGATGTAGAAAAACTCGGTGAACTTTAAAACTATTATTATCTAATCCTAAATATTCCCAATAAAGGCCATCAACCTCTTTGATAAAATCAAAAAACTTTTCAGCGAAATCTGGAGATTCTAAATTAAATCTTCTAATAACATAACTCTTACCCAATTCGATGGAAGTTTCGCTAGGAATCGTTTCTTGTTTTCGCATTTGATCAGAAAATCTTTCCTTTTCAATTTTTTCTTCTTTCTCTTTTGGTAAATTTAGTTTTCTCGTACAAGCACCAACTAAAAAACCAGCTAACATTTTTAAAAAATTCCTTCTAGTAATTTTTGGATTTTCTTTAATACCAAGGTTTAACATCCTTTTTTGATTTTAATCTAGCTAAAGCATAAAAATAACTTGAAAGCCTATTTAAATAAACTAAAATATCTTCATTAAACCTCCGTTTTTTATAAAATTTAACCATTTGTCTTTCAAGGTTTCTTACTTTTGTTCTTAAATAGTCAAATATTCCTGATTCTAAATTGCTGCCTGGAATTACAAAATGACTTGGAGCTGGTTTTTTCTTTTCGATATCTTTTATCTTTTTCTCTATTTTTTCTATTCTTTCCTTTCCTAATTCCGGTTTTTTAAAATTCGGATAAAATAACCAAGCAACATTTGCTTGAATAATAAAAAAATCATTTTGAATCTCTAAAATTTCGGCTTTTAGTTTTTTATCTTTTAGAAAATTCTTAACAAATCCTAAGAGGCTATTAAACTCGTCAAGATTTCCTAAAATTTCAAAATAAATATTGTCTTTTGGAAATTTTTTTCCTCCAATTATACTGTAACCTTTATCACCTTTAGCAGTAAAATAGGGCATTAATTATAATCTTCTAATTATTCTTCCTCTTTTTTTATCATAAGGAGAAAGCTCAACTAAAACTTTATCCCCAGGAATAACTTTAATAAGATTTAATCTCATTTTACCAGAAACATAAGCTAAAACAATTTCTCCGTTTTCTAATTCGACCCTGAAAGTAGCATCCGGTAAAGATTCGATAATTGTACCCTGATAAACTTCTTTTTTCATTTTTAAAAAGGAATATCTAAAACTCCGAATTCTTCAGGAGTATCAAGTTTATAATCTTCTAATTCAGCTTCTAATTGTTCTAATCCTTTTTCAGTAAGATCAGTTCCTGGTTTAGGACCGAATTTAATATTTTCAGCAATAATTTCATAACTTGTTTTCTTATTTCCTTGAGCATCAATCCAATTGCGAGATTTTATTCTTCCTTCAACAAATACTAATCTTCCTTTATTAAGATGCTGTCGACAAATTTCCGCTAGCTTTCCCCAAGTTACTACTCGATGATATTCAGTTTCTTCCTTTAAATTTCCTGATTTATCTTTATAAACCCGATTAGTAGCTATATTTAAAACAGCCAAAGGAGTTCCTGAGGGCAAATAACGAAAATCTACTTCTTGAGTTAATCTGCCAATTAGAAAAACTTTATTAAGATTCATTAGCTAAAATAGCTTCTGCTTTTAATTCATCCTGATTTTGTTCTTTAAGAGTTGAAACAAGTTTAGGTAAATTTTTTCTTTTCACAATTAAAAATCTTAAAATTTCTTGATTTTTTTTAAGTTCGGAATTTAATTTTATAGCTAATTCGCTTGAGCCATAGAAATAAATAGTATCCAGATAGCCAACAATTTCTTTGTTTATTGGATAAGCTAAATTTCTTTTTTTAGCCCCAACAATTAAAGCTATCTCGCCTCCCTCCTTTTCAATTATATCTTTAACTTTATTTTCAACAACTTGCGGTTCTGAATTGATATTTATCCAAAAGGTTAAATCATAAAGTTTTTTCTCCATTATTATTAATATTATATTCTAAGTCAAATTTTAAACCAAATAATCTCGTTTTCCTCTACTTTATCTTTCTTTCCTTTAATTTTAATTTTACCCAATTTTTTTGCTAATTCCCAGTCTTTTAACTCCAAAAATTCTTCTAAGCTTAAAGTTTGGGCCTCTTTAAACTTTTGAGCAAAGTCAGAATGAATAAGTTCAGCTGCTTCTAAATAACTGCTACCTCTTTTAATAAACCATTCTTGAGTGATTTCTTTAGTGAAAGTAAAAAATTGAATAAGATTTAGATCTAAGCGAAATTTATTTGAAAATTCATTAAATTTTTTTGGTAAATCTTTAATCTCTTTAGCTTCAATTTCCCATTTAACATCAAGAAAATAAACAGATTGAAAGGTTTTTAAAACTTCTGAAGGTAAATCACATTCTTCACCATTAACTAAAAGATACCACGGTTTAGTGATTAAAAGATTATACTCTTTTAAAATTTCATCAAATTCAGGCATTCTTTTAAATGGCTCTAACTGAATTAAAATTTTTTCCATAGCTTCTATTTTTTCTTTCTGGTTTGTTTTCTTTAAAACTTTAAGATTTCTTTCTAAAATTTCTTTTTCTGCTTGAATAATTTCTTCCTCAATAATTAAAATATCTCTTAAAGGATCAACTTTTCCTTCTGGATGGGGTACTTCTTTATTTTCAAAATTTCTCACTATTTCTAAAACAACATTCCCTTTTCTCAAATAACTTAAAAATTCATTTCCCAAACCTTCTCCTCGATGAGCTCCTCTAATTAAACCAGGAACATCTACTAAAATCAAATAATCAGGAATAACTTCTGGTGTTTGAGTAATTTGGTGAAGTTTTTTTAGTTCTTCGCTAAAAATAAAAAAAGAATACTCGCCTGCTTTTAAGGTAGTAAATGGATAATTAGCAATTAAAACATCGGCTTCTGAAGTTAATTTTATAAAACTTGATTTTCCACTATTTGGCAAACCACAAAGTCCGATTTTAAAATTCATTATTTTTATATTTAATTTCAAGTTAAATTTTAAATAAAAAGCGAAAAATTAAAAAATATTGACATTAAAGTTATTTTGAGTATAATAGATTATTAATGGTTATTTATTTAACAAGAGAAAGTTTTGAAAAATTGAAGAAAGAATTGGAATATTTGAAGTCTATTAAAAGAAAAGAGGTGTCAGAAAAAATAAAGGAAGCTGTTAGCTTAGGTGATATTTCTGAAAATGCCGAATTTGATGTAGCTATGCAAATGAAAACAGATTTAGAACAAAGAATAAGGGAAATTGAAAACATCTTGGAAAATGCAGTAATTATTCGAAAAACAAGTGATAAAAATTTTATTTTGCCAGGAACTAGTTTTGAAGCTTTGAATTTAAACGATAATAAAAAATATATCTTCACTTTAGTGACTTATGGAGAAGCCGATCCTTTGGCTGGTAAAATTTCAATAGAGTCTCCTTTAGGAAAAGCTTTTTTCAAAAAAAGAGTTGGTGAACAAGTTCAAATTGAAATAAATGGGAAAGTAATAAAATATAAAATAACCAAAATTCTCAAAGAAGCAAAATGACAAGAGTCGCTGTTTTAATGTCTGGAGGCGTTGATTCTTCAGTAGCTGCTTTACTCTTAAAAAATCAAGGTTATGAAATAACAGGTTTTTACTTAAATTATACTCCTTATTGTAACCCTCAAGACGAACTAGATGCTCGTCGAGTAGCAGAAATTTTAGGAATTAAATTTTATAGTCTTGATATTACTGAAGAATTTGAAGAAAAAATAATTAATTATTTCGTTAAAAGTTATGAAAATGGATTAACTCCTAATCCAGATGTTTTTTGTAATGATTTAATAAAATTTGGAATTTTTTTAGATAAAGCTTTAAATTTAAATTTTGAAAAAATAGCCACTGGACATTATGCTCGAATTTTAAAAGATGAAAACGGATACCATCTTTTAGCTGGTAAAGATAAAAATAAGGATCAGAGTTATTTTCTTTGGAAAATTAAAAAAGATAAATTGGAAAAAATAATTTTTCCTATAGGAGAATTAACCAAAGAGGAAGTAAGAAAAATTGCTTCAGAAAATAATTTTCCTAACGCTTTTAAAAAAGGAAGTTCTGGAATTTGTTTTGTTGGTCCAGTTAAATTAAGAGAATTTTTAAACAACTATTTAAAACCTAAAGAGGGTTTGATTATTGATACTAAAGGGAATATTTTAGGCAAACATCCTGGTTATTTTTATTTTACTGAAGGACAAAGACATGGATTAAACATAAAAATTGGCGGAGGGCCTTATTATGTAGTAAAAAAAATACCAGAAGAGAATTTAATTGTTGTTGCTAAAGAAGGAGAACCAGTACTTTATACTAAAAGAATTGAAATTACTGAAATTAATATTTTGGAAAAAGAAATTTTAGAAAAAGAAGAAATTTTTGATGTTCGGTTTCGTTATCGTCAACCACTAGTCAAAGCAAAGCTTATTCTAACAAATAATACAGAATTTATAGAACTAAAACAAAACTTACAGAATAGTTCAGTTAAGTCTGCGTATGTAGAATTTCTTGAACCTCAAAAAATGATAGCCCCTGGCCAATCAATTGTCTTTTATAAAGATGATTTAGTTTTAGGTGGAGGTATAATAAAAAGAAAGTTTGACTAAATAATAAAACTTTAAGTCCTAATTAATAATCTTTTGATTTTATTTTTCAAAAAATTGAAATTGATAATAAACAATTTTCTTTTTTATTTCTTCAACAACTGGTTCCAAAATCTTATAAGGAGTAACAGTTTCCTTTTTCAATTCTTCTGTTAATTTTTCTTTCCAAATTTTTCGAAATTCAGTATTAAAATGAATAATTTTAAAACCAATTTCAACACATTTTTTTATTTTTTCTAACGATAATCCTGAAGCGCCATGTAAAACCAAAGGAATCTTTACTGCTCGAGCTATTTCCCTACCCCTTTCAAAATCAAGTTCCGGTTCTTGTTCAGTTATCCCATGAATATTACCAATGGAAACTGCTAATAAATCAACTTTTGTTTCCTCAACAAATTTTACTGCTTCTTCAACTTTAGTTAAATTTTCTTTCTTAATTTCAACTTCTTTTTGAATTTCTGATTTGCCTTCAATTTTACCAACCTCACCTTCAATCAAAATATTTCTATCTCCTCGATAATTAATTAATTCTTTTGTCATTTTTATATTTTCAGTCAAATCAAGCTCACTGCCATCAAATAAAACTGCATCATAATTTAAATCGATTGCTTGTTTAGCTGTCTCTAAACTTTTTGAATGGTCAGCATTTAAAAATATTGGCAGCTCTTTTTTATAAAAATCAATTATATCTTTAACCAAAGCAGGATCTAAATAATTTCTTTCACCTTCAGAAACACCAAAAATCAAAGGAATTTTAGTTTCTTTAACTGCTAAAATTCCTGCTTTTATCTGCTCCAAGGTTGAAATATTATAGTGGAGAATTGCTTGGTTTTTAGTTAAAAAATAAATTAATTCTTTAAGATTCATTTTTTGCCCCCAGGAGGAATCGAACCTCCATCTTGGCCTCCGCAGGGCCACGCTCTTCCGTTGAGCTATGGGGGCTGATAAGTTTTTGGACCCGAGGGGAGTCGAACCCCTGACCTCCGGTGTGCAAAACCGGCGCTCTGGCCAACTGAGCTACGGGCCCTATTTGGCCCCGACGGGAGTCGAACCCGTATTTCCGCCTTGAAAGAGCGGTGTCCTAGCCGTTAGACGACGGGGCCTTGATCCTTTTTAATAATTTTAACCAATTTTAAAATTTTTCACAACTGATTAACAACTTTTTATTATTTACTTCTTTACCAAAGACAATTTATAATTATTTTGAGACATGGAAGAGACATTTATTAATTCCAATATTAAAGAAATAGAAGAATCTCTTTTAGGGGCTTTAATCATTGATGATGAAGCTATTTTGAAAGTTATTGATTTTCTAAAACCAGAAGATTTTTATTTTCCCGAAAATAGAATAATTTACGAAAATATTTATGAACTCTTTGAAAAAAGAATAGGCATTGATCTTATTACTTTATCAAATATTCTTCGAGAAAAGAGCTTATTAGAAAAAATTGGTGGCCAAGAAAAATTGATTTATCTTATTCATCGAGCGCCAACTATTACCAATGTTTTAAGTTATGCCAAAATTATCAAAACTAATAAAGCTAAACTCGATCTTTTAGAACTTTCAGTGAGAATTAAGGATTTAATTCAAAATCCTGGATATGATGCTGAAAAACTGATTGATGAAGTAGAAAAAAATATTTTCAAAATAGCTGATCGTGTTTATCCCTACGAATTTTCTTCAATTGATACTTTAATTGAGGAAAACTTAAAAAGAATTGAAGACCTTCAAGCAGGTAAAATTATCAGGGGTATTCCAACGGGTTTTGAAAAGCTTGATGAATATTTAGGAGGTCTTCAAAAATCAGATTTAATAATTTTAGCTTCTAGACCTTCTCAAGGAAAAACAGCTTTGGCTTTGTCAATTGCTCGTTATGTGGCTGTGAGAGAAAAAATTCCTGTTGGTATTTTTTCCCTGGAAATGTCTAAAGATCAAATTATTGACAGACTTTTAGCGGCTGAAGCAGGGGTAAGTCTTTGGAAATTGAGAACAGGAAAGTTGATGAGCGAAGGAGATGTTGATGAAATGGCATTAATTTATGAAGCAGCTGAAAGGCTTAAAAAATCTCCTATATTTATTGATGATACTCCTAGTTTGAATAATATTCAAATAAGAACAATGGCTCGTAAATTAAAACACGAAATCGGAGAATTGGGACTTTTAATTATTGACTATCTTCAATTAGTTAAAGGTAGTCGAAATTATGAAAGTCGAGTTCAGGAAGTAACAGAAATTTCAAAAAGCTTAAAAGAATTAGCTAGAGAGTTAGAAATCCCGGTTTTAGCTATCTCTCAACTTTCTCGAGAACCAGAAAAGAGAGTTTCTTCAATCCCTAAACTGAGTGATTTAAGAGAAAGCGGAAGTTTAGAGCAAGATGCAGATGTTGTTTTGTTTATTCATCGACCAAAAGAAGCAGGAGTTTCCTTACCATCCAATCAAGTTCAAATAATTATTGCTAAACATCGAAATGGTCCTATAGGAGCAATCGAACTTCTATTTGATCCTGAAACTGTCAGTTTTTATTCGATTGAAGAATCTCTTCAAGAAATTGAATTTTACTAATGCTTCCACCATTATTTAAAAAAATCATTAATTTTTTTAATCGGTTTCCAGAAATTGGACCTCGACAAGCTTTAAGATTGTTTTTTTGGTTAGTTAAACAACCGGAGGAAAATAAGAAAGAATTTTTAGAAAGTTTGAAAGTTTTGATAGAAAGTGTTAAGTTTTGTAAATATTGTTTCTTTCCCTCTTTAGAAGAAGTATGCTCTATTTGTTCTAATCCTAAAAGAAACGAAGAAATTTTAATGATAGTTGCTCGGGAAACTGATGTTTTAACTTTAGAAACTACTAAAATTTTTAAAGGTAAGTATTTTATTTTGGGTGGTTTAATCTTACCTTTTGAAGAAAAATCCTTAATTAAAGAAAGAATAAAATTTTTAGAAACAAGACTTAAGGAAAATAAAATTAAAGAAGTTATAATTGGCTTACCTTTTACTAGGGAAGCTGAACCAACAATTAAATTTTTAGAAAACATTTTAAAAAAATATAGTAAAATTAAAATAACAAAATTAGCCAAAGGAATACCGGCTGGAGGAGAAATTGAATTTACTGATCCAGAAACATTAAAATCAGCTTTAGAACAAAGGAAATAATGATTGAAGAATTGGAGAAAATTAAAAAATCAGCTCTTAAAGAATTAAATTCAGTAAAAAATTTGGATGATTTAGAAAAGTGGCGAGTTAATTTTTTGGGAAGAAAAAGTTTTTTAGCTAATTTTCCTAAGCAATTTAAAAACCTCTCTCCAGAAGAAAAAGTAAGGATTGGTTCATTTTATAATCAAATAAAAACTGAACTTGAAACTCTTTATCAAAATAAAAAAGAAGAGTTATCTCAAAAAATAGAGGTTTTATTTGATTTTGACCATCCGGGCAGTAAATTCTCTTTCCCTTCTTTACCTTTAATTCAAACTAATTTAAAAAGAATTATCGATATTTTTCGCGATTTAGGTTTTTATGTAATTGATTCTAATTATTTAGTTTCTGAATATGAAAACTTTGATTCCTTAAATATGCCTCCCTATCATCCTGCCAGAGATATGTGGGATACTATCTGGTTAAAAAAACCAAACAAATATCTCTTAAGAACTCATACTAGCGCTTTTCAAGTACCTTTTCTTTTAAAATTTAAACCACCAGTTAGAGGAATTGTTCCAGGAAAAGTTTTTAGATTTGAAGCTACTGATGCTCGTCATGATTTTGAGTTTTATCAGATTGAAGGAATTTCTGTAAGTGAAAATTCAAATTTTTCTCATTTAAGATTTATTTTTAAAGAATTTTTTAAAAGATACTTTGAGAAGAACTTAGAAATTCGTTTTCGACCAAGCTATTTTCCTTTCACTGAACCAAGCGTTGAGGTTGATTTAAGCTGTCTCCTTTGTCAGGGTAAAGGTTGTTTGGTTTGTAAATTTTCTGGCTGGTTAGAAGTAGCTGGAGCAGGAATGATTCATCCTTTTGTTCTAAAACAAGCCAAAATAGACCCCAATAAGTTCCAAGGTTATGCTTTTGGTACCGGCTTGGAGAGATTGATTATGCTAAAATACGAGATTAACGATATTCGTCTTCTTCATTCAGCCGATTTAAGAACCAATGAAATTTAGATTAAAAGATTTAAAAAATTACTTAGAAGGAAATTTAGACGGCAAAAAAATAGCAGAAACTCTTACTCTTAAATCGTTTGAATCAAGCTACGAAAATGGAATTTTAGATGTCGATATTCTTTATAATCGTTTTTCTGATTCAGCCTCTTTTATTGGAATTGCCAAAGAAATTAGCCTTCTTTCAAATTTAAAATTCAAAGCTCCTCAAACAAAATTTAAAGAAAGTAATAAAAAAATCATTCAATTCATTAAAGTTCAAGTCAAAACCCCTAAAACTCCTTTTTATTTTGGTAGAGTAATTTTAAATCTAAAAAACCAACCTTCACCTGATTGGCTAAAAGAAATATTAGAGTTTTATGGTTTAAATTCAATTAACTTAATTGTTGATTTAGCTAATTTAGTGATGTTTGAATATGGAGCGCCTCTTCATATTTTTGATCTTGACAAAATTTTTCAAAAAGAAATAATTGTTAGAGAAGCTAAGAAAGGAGAAAAATTTATTTCTTTAGAAGACAAAGAGTACGAATTAAGAGGAGGAGAAATAGTTATTAGTGATAGAGAAAAAATTTTAGCTTTAGCTGGAATTAAAGGAAGCAAATTAGCTGAAGTTAATTTACAAACTAAAAATATTTTCATCGAAGCAGCAGTTTTTGATCCGACAACTATATATCAAACTTCAAGAATTCATAATCTGAAAACAGAAGCGAGCTTAAGATTTGAAAGAAATGTTAATCCTTATAGGGCTTTAGAAGCTTTAGAAAGAATTAGTTTTTTAATTAAAAAATTTGCTAAAGGAGAGGTATTAAAAGGAAAAATTGCTTATGGAAAATTACCATCAACTAAAAAAATAGAAATAAAAATTGATGAAATGAATAAATTTTTAGGAACGAATTTTAATTTCAGTCAAATAAAATTTTTCTTGAAAAAATTGAATTTTAATTTTAAAGAAAAAAGTGGTATTCTTGAAGTTTATCCACCTCTTGATCGGAATGATTTACAAATAAAGGAAGATATTTACGAAGAAATTTTAAGAATTTATGGAGTTAATAATGTCAAGGAAAATTTTGAGTCGGCTTATCATCCTTCTTTAATTGATGAAAATTTCCTTTTTAATTTTCGTTTAAGGGAAATTTTAAAAAATTTTGGCTTTTCTGAAATTTATTCTTACTCTCTTTTTAGCCAAAAAGATGAAGAATTATTTAAAGATGTGTTGAAAGAAAATCAGCAACCAATTGAATTAGCTAACCCCTTAAGTGAAAATTTAAAATTTTATGAATTTTCTCTTTTACCTAATTTATTAAAAGGTTTAAGTTTAAATCAAAAAATTATTAAAGATTTAAAAATTTTTAGAATTGAGCGGGTTGCTTTTTTGGAAAATGAAAAAATAAAAGAAAATTATAATTTAGCCTTAACTCTTACTCAAAAAGATAAAACCAATCTCCTTATTGAACTAAAAACCATTTGGCAAATTATAAAAAAAGGTTTAAAAATAGATATTGAAGACAAGTTTGAAGAGATTAATCTTAGCTTTTTAGCCAAAGGAGCTAAAATTGTTTTGGATAATAAAGAAATAGGATTTTTGGGTTTATTAAATGAAAAAATAAAAACTTTTTACGACCTTGAAAAAGAAATAGGAATCTTAGAGATTAATCTTCAATCTATTAAAGAACTAACTAATGATTACAAAAAATTTGTTTTTTGGGGAGATTTTCCAGAAGTAATTAGAGACCTTTCTTTTGTTGTTGATTCTCAAGTCAAATATCAAGAAATTAAAAATATATTTGCTTCGCTGTCAATTAGTTTTTTAAAAGAGATAATTCTTTTAGATATTTATTTTCTCAATCCTCAAAAGAAATCATTCACTTTTAGATTTATTTTTCAAAGTAAAGAAAGAACTTTAACCGAAGAAGAAGTTAATTCAGAAATTGAAAAAATAAAAAATATATTAGAAAATAAATTAAAGGTCGAATTTAGATAGTAATTAAAATGAATAAAATTTTAATTGGTTATTTGAATGAATTTTTGGATATGGTTAATAAAGAATTAAATGAAAAATTTCCTAATCCAGATAATATACAAAACTTAGCTAAAATAAAAGAGGAAGTTTTGAAATTAGCTGAAAGTAAAAATCTTCAAGACTTTAGTCAGCTTCAAGAAATCATTATTTATTATTATGAAAAATTAAAAACACTTTTCCCTGAGGAGGAGCTTAATTCTTTTTTGACTCAAATTTCTCAAAAACTATCTCAAAATCTCTAAATTTTTATTCTGGCTCTTTTTAAAGCTAAATTAAGAGGGCAATTATTATGATTGTGTTTTCTCGCTGGACAATATTCTCTTCCATATTGAATTAATCTCAAAGGAAAATCGCGCCATTCTGGTCCTTTTGGAATAATTGCCATCAAATCTTTTTCTATTTTTTCAGGTTTAGTTTCTTTAGTTAATCCTAAAAGTTTCGAAAGTCTTTTAACATGAGTATCTACAGCAATGCCTTCATAAATATTATAAGCAACTGAAAGAACAATATTAGCAGTTTTGCGAGCAACTCCTTTAAGTTGCAGCAATTCCTCCATTGTTTTTGGTACTTGACCATTAAATTTTTCTTTAATTATTTTTGCATTTTCTAAAATGAACTTAGCTTTATTTTTATAATAATTAACTCCCCTAATATCCTCTTGAAATTCTTTTAAATTAGCTTTAGCATAATCTTCGAGTGTTTTATATTTTTTAAAAAGTTTTTCAGTAATTTCATTTACTTTCTTGTCAGTTGTTTGAGCTGATAAAATTACAGCAACTAAAAGTTCCCACGGATTGGAAAAATTTAAAGCAATTTTAGCTTGAGGAAAAAGTCTTTTAAGTTCTTTATTGATAATTTCAAATATTTTTTTTCTTTTTTCCAAATTTTTTGTTTCTTTAACTTTCTTTTTCATCTTCTCCAGGAGAAGAAACGATTAAAATCCATTTTTCTTTAATAAGGTCAGCTTTTTCTAAAATAGGATCAACAGCTCGGGAAACGATAACACAATCATTAATGCTTATATAGCCTTCATCTTTAGTGATATAAATAGTCACCGTTCTTTTACTTCCTTCTCTGCCTATTTCAATTTTTTTTATTTTATAACCAAGATCTTCGATTGTTTCTTGGGTCAATTCTTTTATCTTTTCAGCTAAAGCCATTTATCTTTTTTTAATTTTTAACTTCTGAACAATAGGTTTTAATCTTGCTGGTCTTAAAATTATTCCTTTTTTTCTAATTTCTTTAAGTTTATTTATTAACAGGTCTTTAATTTTCTTAATCATTTCTTTAAAATATTTTAAAATAAAAAAATGAAAAAAAGAAGCGCCGGTTTTATTGTCTATAGAAAAAAGAATAATTTTATTGAAATTCTATTAGTTCATCCTGGCGGACCGTTTTACAAAAACAAAGATAAGGGTTTCTGGGATATTCCTAAAGGTGAATTTAAAGAAAATGAAAGTCCTCTTCAAGCAGCTTTAAGGGAATTCGAAGAAGAAACAGGTTTAAAATTCTCCTCAAATGATTTAGAAAAAATAAAATTTTTTGAAAGTTTTACTAGAAAGAGTGATAAAAAAACAATTTATTTTTTCGTCATTGAGAAAGATTTTGGAGATAATCTAATTCCTCAAAGCAATTTAATTGAGATTGAATTTCCTCATAAAAGTAAAAATTTTATAAAAATTCCTGAAGTTGACAAAATGAGTTATTTTAACTTGGAAGAAGCAAAAGAAAAAGTTTTTCCTTGGTTAAAAGAACCGCTGGAAAAGTTTGAAAAATTCATCTACCAAACCAGTTCTGATTAAAAAATAAAAAACTAAAATTGTTAGCCAAAAAGTAACAATTAAATTTAAAATATGTTGGACAACTTTCAAAAATATTCTTACCAAAAAGAAAAGGAAGAAAAAAACAATTAGAAAGAAAATAATATTAGTTGAAGAAGCGTAATTAATTATAAATTTAAGCTGATAAGGAAGGCTTTGAAAATTAAATAAACTAAATTTAAATTTAAAAATTTCATTAATTAATTCCTCAAATTTAAAATTATTCAAAAATTCTTCTAAAAAATTATTCATTTTTATATAAGTTTTTAATTTGAAAATCTCTTAAACAAAAAGGACAGTTTTCGCTTGGTTCTGGCTCTTGAAGGCTAAAATAGGTCTCTTTTAATTTTTCTAAAACCTCGTCGTAAATTTCGTAATTCAAATTTTCTAAGATAACTATTTTTCTTTCTTCTATTTTTTCAAAATTTTCATTAATATCAACCCTAACTACATAAAAGACTCCTAAATTTAAAACTTCTTCTCCTTGTTTTTTTAAGAGATAACCATAAATCTCTAGCTGCCTTTTATAACTCTCATAAACCTGAAATTCTTTACTAAGAGTTGTTTTAAAATCAAAAGGAATTAAATATTTATTTTCTTTTATAAGCAAATCATCAATTTCGCCATAGTAAATTATTTTATGCTTAGGATGGAAATATTCAACTCCTTTCTTCCGCCAAATTTCCAATTTCTGATAATCTTTATAAAGTTCGAAATCGAATTCTTCCAACTCTTTTGGTTTTTTATTTTGTCTTCGATATTCATCAAAAACTTTTTTGAGAAATGGATCATATTTATTGCCTAGATGAGTAGCCGTAAATTTTTCTGGTCTTTTAATTTTCTTCTTTACTTCTAACCAAAAACATCTTGGACAATCTAAAAATAATTCTATTTTTGACCGAGAAATTTTTATTGGTTTCATTTCCTTTTTAAAATAAGAAGGCATTCTAAATGAGGAGTATTGGGATAAAAATCAAAACCATAAACTCCTTTAATTTTATACTCATTTTTTAAAAAATTAAAATCTCGAGCTTGGGTTATTGGATTACAAGAAAGATAAAAGATATTTTCTGGTTTAGTTTTTAAAATTAAATCAATTAATTTTTTATGGAGGCCAGCTCGTGGCGGATCTAAAATTAATAAATCAACTTTTTCTAATAATTCAGATGAAATTTTTTCAGAAGGCAAAACCAAAGCTTTAAAGTTATTAATACCATTAATTTCAGCATTTAGTTTAGCATAACTAATAGAACTTTTGTCAATATCAACAGCTAAAATTTCTTTTGCCTTTTCTTTTAAACTTAAACCAATAACTCCAACTCCAGAATACAAATCAACTACTTTTTTAAAATCCTCACTATTTTCAATCATCACTCTTAAAGCTTCTTCAAATAGTTCAATATTGTTTTGAAAAAAAGAATTATAAGGATAGAGAATTTCAAGATTTAATATTTTTTCTTTTAAATATTCTCTGCCCCAAGAATTTAAAACTTTATCAAACCGACTAGCCGGACTTTTAGGATTAGAAAAAGCAAATACAAAACCAGAAAGTTTATCATTTTTATAAACAAATGATTGATCTTTGTCTTTTGTCAGTACAGAAATATGAATATCAGAAGTTCTTTTAGCTTTTCTAATAATTAAACTTTTAAGATTTTTTAATCTTTTCTTGTTTATTTCTTTTAAAACCTCTAAAGCTAAATAATTAGCTTGTTCATCCATTAATAAACAACCATTTTCTAATTTTATCTTTTCTTTAAAACTTCCTCTCTTATAAAAAGCAAACCAGTTTTTCTCATTTTCTTCTAAAAAGCTATATTCAATTTTAGTTCGATAACCAAAGATTTCTTTTGCTCTATTAAAATTTTTTAGTTCAATTTCAATATTAGCAAACTTTAAATAAATTTCTTTAAGAAGGTCTTTTTTAATTTTTACTTGCCAATCATAAGAAAAAGTTTGCCAGGGAGAGCAAGAAAGATAATGATTTTCTTTAGCTTCAACTCTATAAGGTGATTTATTTAAAATTTCCAAAACTTCTGCTTCAATAAAATTTTTTTTATTTTTAATTACTTTAACTAAAGCTTCTTCACCTGGTAAAATCCCATAAGCAAAAACGATTTTATTTTCGAATTTTCCTATACTTACGCCGTTATGTCCTATTTTTTCAAAGGTTATTTTAATTGTTTCCATTACCTAAATAACGCCAATGCCAAGGTTCGAAAATGTAATGTTTGTTATTAATTGAAAAACTTTGATAAAAACCAAACTTTTCAGCATTTTTAATTAACCAATTATATTCATCTGTTTTAATAAAAATTTTTGTTTCTTTTTCGTTTAAAGGAATTCCATTTTTAGTAATAACATCAATGGCAGTTTTAAAATAATCATTATGCTCACTATAACCAGGTAGAGCTATTTTCTTTAAAGTTTTTTTCAAATTAAAGTTATCCTTAATTAATTCTTGAATTAAAATTAAAAGTTGGTAACCTAACGATCGATAGCCTGATTCTAAAACAATTTCTTTTCCAATTTCTTTTTTAATTGCTTTTCTCATTAAATTAAAAGCTCTGTAAACATGAGTTGGTAAATAGCGAGCATAAAGTTTAATCCTTTTTCCGTCTCGATAATATGTTTCGTTTTTAAGAATAATAAACTTATATTTTTTTCTAACATCACCTAAATAAGTTAATTTATTTTTAGGTTTTAATTTTAAGAATTTTTTTAAGATTATTTTTTCCTTTTGATCAAAATAGCTTAGAATTTTTTTTAGAGGTAAAATAACTAAAACATTATCTTTAAGGTTTGCTTTTAAAAATTTGAATTTTTTGTCAATATTAAGCAGAATAATTTTAGTTTTTTCGTCAATTTTCATTTAAGAAACTCATAAACCGCCTTTTTTACTGCCTCTTTATCCATTCCATATTTTTGAATTAATTCATTGGGTTTGCCCGATTCACCAAAAGTATTTTGAAGTCCTAAAAATTTAATCGGAGGAACAGAAAAAAGGCCATATTGTTTTTGAAAATCAATATTCATTAAAGCTTCACTAATTGCGCTTCCCATTCCTCCTTGAACTTGGTGGTCTTCTAAAGTAACTATTCCTCTAACTTTTTTTGCAATTTCAAAAATTTTTTCAACATCAAGTGGTTTTATTGTATGAACATTCAAAACATAAACATCTATTCCCTCCTCTTCTAATTCTTTAGCAGCCAAAAGTGCCTGATAAACTAGATGTCCAGTTGCAAAAATAGCAACTATATTTTTATCTGCGTTATTCTGCATACTCACGGACTTGTTCGGACTAGACACGGACTTGTTTGGACTTAACACGGACTGATTCGGACTAGACTCAGACTGTTCGGACTTATTATTTTGTCTGTTCTGTCCGTGTATAGTCCGTGTATGGTCTGTGTTTGGTATCCAGAATTCTTCAATTTTTCCAAATCTAAAAGGTGTTTCTTCTGTTGTTATTATAGGTGTTTTATCTCTTACATATCTAATATAAAAAGGACCATAAACTTCTGCTGAATATAAAGTTGCTTTTTTTGCTTCCCAAAAGTCACAAGGAGAAATTATTCTAACATTCGGTAAGCATCTCATAATAGCTATATCTTCGGTTGCTTGATGAGTGGCACCATCAGGACCAGTAACAATTCCTGAATGATGACCGGCAATTTTTACATTTGAATCATTATAAATTATTGTTGTTCTAATTGTTTCCCAATTTTTGCCAGGAGAAAAAGTTGCATAAGAGGAAATAAAAGCAATTTTACCACTTACACCTAAACCAGCAGCAATACCAGCCATATTTTGTTCAGCCACTCCGCATTCAATAAATCTTTCAGGAAATTTTTCGGCAAATTTATGAGCTCTGGTTGATTCAGCTAAATCAGCAGTTAAAACAACAACATCAGGATTTTTTTCTCCAAGCTCAACCAAAGCATCACTATAACCATCTCTAATTGGCTTTTGCTCAATATCTTCATCAAAAATTTTTGGATTCAATTTTAATTCTGGATTAAGCATTATTTATATTATAAATTAATTACTTAAAAATCTCTTCAATATCTTTAATTTCTTTATGTAAATACTTATTTAATTTATCTAATTTTTCTTCAAGCTCATGTAGAATTTTGTTTTCTTCTTCGGTTAATTCTCTTTTATTCTTTGTTTCTTGTAAAAGTTTTATTTGTTCTTCAAATCTTGAATGAAGATATTTTATAAAATTATGGATTGCATTATGCAAATCTTTTGTTTCTTTTTCTACTCTTTCTCTTATTTGATTAAGTTTTCTAAGATAATATGTGATTCCTAGGATTAAAACTATGATTAAACTAATAAACAGAATAAGAACATTAAATATATTTATTTTCAAGCCAAAAACTTCAATAAGATAAGGCACTCTTACAACAATATTTACATAATCACTCGGCAAAGACTCTCGACCTATTTCATCCCTAAATTGAGCATAAGCTTTATAAACTCCAGCTGATAAATTATTAACCATTATTTCAAATTCACCATTTTCTTTTGTTTTAGTATTATTAACAACTTTTGCGCCCTTTTGATGCTCTAAATAAACATAAACATCGACATTTGGATACTTTGTTCTTCCTTTAATAATAACTGGTTCACCCAAAACAACTTCTTTTGGATAATCAGTAATTTCTGGTGGTTCTAATGGTTTTATTTCAAAACTTAATTTAGCCTCATTATTATTCCCTGCTTTGTCAAAAACTTTAACTGAAATTTCATATTGACCAGGTTTTAAATCTTTTAGTTGATAAATATGAGTACCATCATCAATCCATTTTTCAGTTTTTCCATTTATATTTATTAAATAATAATCAATTCCAGAAAGATCGTCTTTAGCATCAATATAAATTTTTACTCTTGGGTCAGTTAAATCTTCTCTCTGAATTTCTTTCAAATTTACAGTTGGAGGTGTTGTATCTATTTGGAGTTTATATCTTCCTATATCTGAACAACTAGTTTCATTACAAAATTGAAGAGAAAAATACCAAACACCATCATAGGGGGTAGTAACATCTTTCGAATTTATTGGTGGAATATAACTTACTTGAGGATAAGCATTTGGATTTTGTCCAAGTAAGGTTCTTACTTCGTTAATATTTTCTGGTAAATTCCATACTAACTTGGCTTCTTTTATGTTATACCATTTATTTTGGCTAGGATGCGTTGGAGAAATAATTATTGGAGCTGGGATAAAAGAAGTTTGTTGAAAAACATCTTTTGTTTTTTCTTCTTTTACTTTAGGTCTAATTTTAATTGTTGCTGAATTTAAACTTTTTAAAATATTTGTTCCCTGCCCATCATTAGCTAAAACGCTACCAGAAATAAAATTTAAATCAGCAGTTCCCTCTTTTAAAGCTTTAAAATTAATTGTTAAAATTTTTCCAGCACTTCCTTGATAACCAGGATTTAAAACTACTCCTTCAGTAAAAATTTCTTCAGCTGAAACTTGAGGTTCTTGAACCCAAAAATTAATAATACTTCCAGCCTTAGAAACATTATTAACCTTAAGTAAATCCTTAGGAAAGCTTAATCTAAAAGAAACAGCATTCATTGCTTGATCAGAAGATTCAACATAAACAACAATACTAAAACTATCACCGACATTAACTGTTTTTTGTGCTGGAGAAAGATAAATTGAGGCAGCGAAAACTCCTTTAAAAACTAAAAAGTTTAATATCCCTAAAAATAAAATTATTTTATTCTTAAATGCCATTTAATTTTATTATAAAAAATGATTCCTAAAATAAACAAACTACTAAAAATAAAGAAAAACAAAATTTCTTCAGCTAAAAACAATCTTTGTGGTTTTAAAATTTCAATTCTTTCATTTCCTGCTCGATCAACTGCTTTAACATAAATATAGCTTCTTAAAGATTGATCTTTTAAAAGATATGGAGATGAGACTTTTTCAAAACGAGGATTTTCGCAGGTTAAACCTAGATTTATACAGATAGGAACTTCAGCAGCTTCATAATAAGCTATACCTGATTGTTTATCTTTAGCCTCAAAAATAATGTAATACTTATTGTTAAAAATTTCCTTATTTCTTTGAGGATAAATTTTAAATGGTTCTGGAGGATAACGGTCTTCAATGCTTATTTTTTGAGTTTGAGTAATATTTAACAAAAATTCATATCTATCTGTTTTTAATCCTGCCTTAGTTCCTAAACCATCGTTTAGTAAAATTTGTGATGAAGGTAAAATTTCAATAAAAGCTTGTCCGTTTTGTTTAGCTTCAAAAATTAAATTTACCAACAAACCCTTTTTACCAATATAACCACCTGGAGTAATTCCTGAAAATGACAAAATATTTTCTTTAATTGAAGGTTTTTCAATCCAATAACTAATAATTGAATCTTTTTCTAAATAATCTCTAAAAATCAAATTGTTAGATGTTTTTATCTTCACTTCAAAAGCATTAACTGATTCACCTTCGGTGTCAAGATAAATAGGAACTGTGAAATAATTAGTATTCACTTCCTTATCTATTTGTAAATAAATTTTTGCCATTTTTGTATAAAACGCAGACTGACGCAGACATTTTGTCGAGCACCACGCCGTAGAGCACGTGTCGGAGGCTTAAAAAGCTTGGTCTTTGCCAGTCTGCTTTCAGCAGATGGCAAAGTTTTTGAGCCGAGACCACGAGGCACCAACTTGCCGCTGGAGGAAGTTGAGTGCCGGTGCTCATAGGCGTGTGTGCGATATATAAAAGCCAACTCGCGAAACATCTATTATCCCGTCCACCAATACGCCATAATACTAAAATCAACCAAATCGACCTTTCCATCTCCGTTTAATTTCTCTTTTTCAATTTTAGCAAAATTTGGACTTAATTTTCT
Organism: bacterium HR35; assembly: GCA_002898235.1. Lineage (GTDB taxonomy): Bacteria > Patescibacteriota > Minisyncoccia > UBA6257 > HR35 > HRBIN35. Next base: position 64,506 of record BEIL01000001.1, on the reverse strand, counting down.
TTTATACCAATAAGCAGCAATTGAAAAATCAATCAAATTTACTCTGCAATCATTGTTTAAATCACCTTTTAATGGACATTTTGTTGGTTTTTTAACTACCGAAGTTGTTGAAACCTGAAATGCTAAAGCTTTTGAAAAAGAACTAACTAATTGATTGGCTAAAATTGATCTTGATTTTGTAAAATGCTGGCCATAATCTAAAATTGTAGTATCTAAGGCATATAAATAACTTCCATCTTTTTCTGCTTGAGTTTGAAAATATAATTCTTCTTCAGAAGAAACAACAATCAAAACATTAGAATCAGGAGCTGTTTGACCAAAAATTCTTAAAATATCTCCACGCTTAACTTGTATTTTATCAATATCAATTGTTGGTGAAAGAAAAATATTACCTATTTCAATTGTAAGACCTGCGGTAACTACTGCTGGAACTGAATGTAAGCTTGTCCTTCTTCCCTCAGTATCTTCAGCATATAAAGTAAAAATATAATTGCCTGGGGTTAGGTTGGAAAGAGTAAATTTAAATTTTCCATCAGTATCAGCTTTGATAATTGTTCTTATTTGGCCATCTGAAATTAAAGTAACATCAGAATTTGGTTGGGCTCTTCCTGAAAGAATAACTGTTCCATAAGGAGGTATATATGCTCCACCGCCTCCGCCTCCTCCACTTGGCGGGGAGATAGTGCATTGTGAAGCATTAAAAGTACAATTAGAATTACAAGACAAAGTTCCTCCTGAATAACCTAAAGAAACGCAGCTTTGACCTCCTAAATCAGGACCATCACATTCTTCTCCTGGTTCTTTAAGATTATTGCCACAAACTCCAGGCACAAAAGCTTTAATAGTTACACCTGCAGATTTTAAATAATTAAAAGCATAAAGTAATAAAAACGAGAAGAAAATTATTAAAACAACATTGAAAAAATTTTTTAAATTCATTCATTTATTTTGCATATATCTTTTAATTACCCATTCATTATATTTTTTAATTAATCTTGGTAAAACAAAAACAACAAAAACAAAGATAATCATCAAAATAATTAATGCTTTAAGATGAATAAAAACAAACCAATAATTCAAAGAGTTTCTTGAATTGGCATATTCTAAATTAAAAATAGCTTTATAAATTCCAAAAGCAAACGGTGCTTTCCATTCTTGTTCAAAATTTTTTGAGGTATTGGGTAAAAGCTGTAATTCCCTTGGATTTATAGGCAAATCAGCAATTAATCTTCCGAAAATATTTTTAATTTCAATATTGCCTTTAGGTGTTATATAGGTGTTGCCTTCATTTTTGATTACATAAGAAAATTTTACTGGAAAATCAAAAGCAATTTTTGGTGCTTTTAGCTCACTAATATAAGCCTTATAAATAGCCTTTCCTGAAACATTAATAAAAACTAAAGCTCCAACTCTGGTAACAATTGCAACCTGACCTCCCTCAGGTTTAGTGCTTACCCATAAAACTAAAAAATGACCTCCTGGCGGAGCATCTTTAGGAACATTAATTTTTATAGGAACATTTGTATCTTCTTTGGCTTTAATAAAAATATCCTTTGGTGCTTCAACCCAACTTGCTTCAGGCGGATTGGTAATATATTTTCTTTCTCCATTTTCTTCAGTAAACCCTTCAACAATAATTTGATACTTAGAATCATAATCACTATCATTTCTAACAAACAAACTAAATTCTAAAACTTGCCCCGGATCAGTTGTAAATTCTAATTTAGCAGGTCCAACAGTTAAAGCAAAAACAGAATTAGTAACTAGTAAATATAAAATAGAAGCTAGTAAAAAAATAAATAAGAGATATTTTTTCATTTTTAATTTTTTTCTTTACTTTTTTGATTCATTGCTATTTACTAAATTCTAACTACTAGATACTAAAAATTACTTGCACAGCTATATGTAATTATGTCTTGATAATTACCTGCTCTGGTTAAACCTGAGATTGCTACTTTATGAGTAACAACAATTTCTCTATTTGCTACTGGCTCGGTTGAAGAAGCTAATTGAATTGTGGTTGTTGTCAATCCTCCGACAGTATTTCCTGTTTGAACATATCTTGAATTTAAAGAAAGAGTTCCTCCTGAGCCAGCTGAAGTTGTTGTTGCTTGAATTCCATAACCTTCTGTTCCAGCTACTAAAGTTGCTGTTGCTGAAAAAGAAGCATTTGGTGAAGGAATTAGATAAGAAGCTGTTGAATTCCATAAACCTGGTTGAGTTCCTGAACCTTGATCCCTAATAGTAACATTACATCCTGCTGCAGGATTACAAGAAACAGTGGTAATTACATTAGGAGAAGAAGTATAAACAGCACTTGCATCAATAGTGCCAAAATTAGTAGTAGTTGTTGCAGGATTACAAGTTACAGTTGTTGTTACGGTTGCTGTAACCGTCACATTAGTTTGTGCTCTTAAAAGTCCTGATGGTAGAATAAAAAGTTCATAAACAAAATAAATAGTTAAAAATATGCCTATCAAAAGAATTAAATTTTGTGTTTGATTTTCCTTTTCCATTTGATTTTTTTTATTTAATTTTCGACCCTTCTACCCCTGTAGTAGAAAATTCGTTTCACTACAGGGCGAGCTTATTTTACTAAAATTATATCATATTTTGTCAAAAAAATTTTTTTATTGCATTACTATTAGTTACTAATTACTAATTACTAGCTACTAACTATGGACTTGTACAGCTATATGTTATTGTATCTTGATAATTGCCTGTTGGTGCTAAACTTGAAACTGCTGCTTTATGTTTAATTGTAATTTGAGCCGAAGAAACAGCAACTGAAGAACTTGCCAAAGTAATAGTTGTTGTAGTTAGTCCTCCAACAGTATCTCCACTAACATTGTATCTTGGATTAATACTTATATTTGAATTTGTAGTTGTTGCTTGAATTCCATAACCATCTACCCCAGCCACTAAAGTAGCAGTTGCTGTATAAGAAGAATTTGGAGAAGGAATTAGATATGTTGGCGAGGTTGATTTATAAAGACCTGGGTTAGTTCCATTACCTGCATCATTTACAGAAATTATAAAACCAGCTGAAGAAGTAACAGTAATAGTTATATCAGGAGAAGAAGTTGAAACAGCTGAAGGAGATAAACTTGAAAATGAAGTTGAAGTTGCTGAAAAAGTACAAGTAATCGGTGCAGCTGCTGCAGTTGTAATTTGAGGGATAACATTGTAACCCTGAAGTAAGCTTCCATCTGCTTTTACAACTCTTAAACAATAAGTTGTATTTGAAGGAGCGTTATTATCTCTCAAAACAAAATCCCATAAACCATCACTTCCCGAAAAAATGTTCGTTCTATTTGTAAAAAATTTTTTTTCTTTATAAGTTTGATAAACAATTGTATCAGTACCATGAGTTGGATCATTGGTGTTAGTAGTTGGAGTCGAGGCATCACTTGTAGTGTTATTATTATAAAAAGCAATAGGGGTATCGAAACCTACATCATTATAAACTTCACCAGAAAATGAAGTATCACAAGTTCCAGACATAACTGAATATTGAAGTTTAAAAAAATCATTCCCTGTATATTTATACAATCTTACCTCATTAGAAGAATCAGTAGTAAAACCATAAGCTACATAAATCATATAAGGATCAAGTAAATCTAAAGAAAGACTTAAATTTTCACCAGAAGTAAGAGTAGGGGGAGCATTAGCAATTGTAGAACAGCTCCAAGTTTGTCCACCATTATTAGTATTACAAAGTCTTATAGAAGCATTTGTAAAATCAAAATGGGCTATATAAACTACATCTTTATCAACTATTTTTAAAGAAGAAGAAAAACCTCCGATTTCTATTGCATTACAATTCCAACTAGTTCCTCCATCTGTAGTTCGACAAAATCTTAATTGATTATTTGTTTCGTCTCGATGTGCTATATAAATATAATTATTGTTAAAAGCTTTTATAGATGGTTTTCTTCCTATATCACCTGTAGTTTCAATTACACCACAATTCCAAGTTGTTCCACCGTTTGAAGTCCGACAAAATCTTAAATCTAAATTGATCCCATCATAGTGGGCAATATAAATATTATTAGAATCAACTGCATCTAAAGATGAATACCAACCATATTGAGTTGTTGTATTTCCTTCAACATCTGAGCAATTCCAGGTGTTACCACCATCAGTTGTTCGGCAAAATCTCAAAATTGAATAGCTAAAATTTGCTGGAGCTGGAGCGTAAGAAACAAAAATTGTTGAAGTTGAAATAGCTTTAATAGAAGAATCAAACCCCTGCCAACCAGCTTCAAGAATAGAACAAGAAAAATTTAAACCACCATTACTACTTTTACAAAATCTTAAATTACCATTTGTTGCATCTCTATGAGTAATAAATATATTGTTTTCATCAAGAGCATAAATATCCGGAGTTACGCCTACATCACCAGTCGATTCAATTGCATTACAACTCCAACTCACTCCACCATTAGTACTTCGACAGAATCTTAAATCTAGATTAGTCATATCATAATAAACCAAGTATAATCTATTGGGAGTAGGCGCAGCTATTCTAATTCTACCACCACCAGAGCCAGCTGGAATTAATCCAGATTCTATTAAATTATTTGAAGAAGTGGGAGAATTGAAATTTAAACCCGAGGGTAAATGAAGTAAAAGTCTTAATCTAAAAGCTTGACCAGCTGAAGTTAAAGTTGCAGCTGTATCTTGATTAGCTAAAGGAGAACCAACATCAGTTGAATCTAAATTATTAAAAAATCTATAAGCTGATAAAATTGGAGCTGCGGCGGTTGTAATTTGAGGAATAACTGAATAAGTATCTAATAAAGTTCCATCAGCTTTTACAACTCTTAAACAATAAGTAGTACCAGCTGGAGCACCATTATCTTTTAATGAAAAGTCCCATTTACCATCTTCGCCAGCGTTAATTGAAGAGACAGAGTTTGTAAAATTATTTAATTCTTCATAGGTTTGATTGACAATAATATCAGCTCCATGAGTTGGGTCATTAGTATTAGCAGTTAAAGTAGCACCATCAGCTGGTGTTGGGTTGTCATTAAAAGCTATTGGTGTTGAAGTTGTAACATCAGCCCAAGAAGCAGGTGGTGAAGAAGTACAAGATGAACCAGTAGAGGTACCAAATTGAAGTTTGAAACTTTGTTCATTTTCCAACAGATTTGATGTTCCTACATGAATAAGTAATCTCAATCTAAATGCTTGACCAGCTGAAGTTAAGCTTGCTGGAGTATTTTGATTGGCTAAAGGAGAACCAACATCAGTTGAATCAAGATTATTAAAAAATCTATAAGCTGATTGATTAAAAGTAGAAGGTGGTTTGGGTCTTAAAGCAATTGTAACTGCAGCCCACGAGTAACTTGTGCTGTCAGTTCCGCTGTGTGTCATAACGCCAGGATCCTCGGGATCAGCGGGATTTGTTCTGTATCCCAATCCAACTGTCACATCGCTTGTATCATTTTCAGGTCGTTGAACATTATCTGTTGTATATCCTGATGGGAAAGTATAGGGATTGTTAGTATTAGCTAAATTAAGCGCATGCCCACTTGCTCCCGCAATAACTGTCCAGACACCGGTGCTTACATAGTCTATTGCTGGGGGATTGGGATGCATAGTATTAATGCCAGTTGCCGTAGTTGGAATCACATCCATTGGAGTTGCGGGATCAACACCCCGGAAAGCCATTGCCACTGCTGCCACTGAAGCATCAGTTCCTCCTAAACCATCTACCGTAACAGATGTGTCTGGTGTGGCTCCCATAACTTTCCAGTAAACACCGAGATCAACATCTTGTGTATCATCGGAATGTAAGTCGGCAACCTCGGTATAACCAGCTGGCGATAGTATTGCCATGTTGAAATTCACGTTATCATTATCTCCAATGGCATAGGCCACGATGACGAGGTCGCCTTCTTGGAGTCCAAGACCGGAAAGGCTAAGCGTGACATCGCCGCCGTTTGCTGCTGATCCTTCAACGCTTCCAATAAAACTAATTGCCGCCTGTGCTTCCTTAATCTTTGGTGGTATTCTTGGATTTTTCCAAATAACAGGATAACCGAAAAAGAACATTGAAATTAAAAGTAATAAAACTAAGAATCTAGTAGATAGTAAGTAGAATCTAGTAGATAATTTTGGATGATTTTTTTTCATTTTTTATTAATAATTTTATTTAAAATTTTCATTATATCTGCAAGTAATGTTTCTACTTTTGAATAATCTAAATTTGGAAAAAGTGATTTAGCAATTTCAATTTGGCTTTCTAATTCTGCTCCAGAGCCAAAGGCAACTGCTAAAAATTGTTTTTTCTCTTTAGAATGGAAGCGATGATAACTTTCAGCAATATTTGAAGAAATAGAAATTGAAGCTCTTCTCATTTGGTTTGTTAATCCAAAAAGCTCTGACTTTGGAAATTTTGATGTTAATTTATATACTTCTATTGCTAATTCTTTTGCTCTTTGCCAAACTATTAATTCCTTAAAAGATTTTGTTTTCATCTTACTACTACTAGCTACTAGATACTAATTACTAGCTACTAGCTACTAAAATGCTATGATATTCATTTGACAAATTATTGTTGAATTGCCTGAGGAAAGGATTATTGGAATATTGAAGTTGCCTTTGTCTGAACCTTGTTGACGATATATTTTTAGTTGAATTGAATTATTTGATGTTTGCATTTCGTAATTATTATTTTCTAATTGAATGTCTATTCCTGAAGGCAAGCTTCCGATTTCAATGTTTTTTGTGTTATTTGCTGAAATTATTAAATTGGCTGTTTTTGTTTCTTCTTCTTTAACTTCAATTGAAAATGGCTCTATTTTACAAGAAATATTGTCAGGATTTTGAATTTTTATTTCTTTAGTATATTTTCTTTGTTTAAGAGGAGGTAATGAGGAGTAGGAGTAGCATTTTCTAAATTTGTTGGAGTTAAAATTTCTTCATCATCTTCGCCATAAGATGTTGAGGTTTCTGACAATGTAGAAGTATCATTAGAAAAATTTTCTGTTAAAGAACTTATAGTGCCACCAACAAAATTTGTTATTTCTGAAATAGTTGATGTTGCTTGCGGAAGTTCATATTCAACTTCAAACCACATTGATTCTAAATAAAGATAGTAGTCAGTATCAGGTAAAGAATTGATTTTTATTTGAATTTTTGAAATATCAAGCCAATTATTTACTGGTATTTCAAAAGAAACATCGGGAATAAAATAGTTGTCTGCGTTAGTCTGCGTGTTGTCTGCGTTAGTCTGCGTTTTAATATCTCCAAGATAAGTCCAATTTTCACCATCCAAAGTGTAATGGACTTCAAATAGAGTTTTAGGAGGAGTTGAGGTTGTTAATGAAGTTGTTTCTGAGGTTGTTGGAGTAGTCAATGCTTCAGTACTTGTAGTAGAAGAGGTTGTTTCGGTTTGATTTTCTGTAGATGTAGGAGTTGTTGTAATTATTATTGATTGAGTTTCAGTTGATTGATTTTGAGCTTCTGATGGAGTTGTTGTTAAGGTTGTAGGTGTTGTCGATTCTATTGGTGTTGCCATTTCTTCAGCAAAAGTTGTTTTCCACCAAAATAAGATATCTAGATAATTTTTATCTAGGTTAAATAATTTCCGTGTATATCCGTGTAATAATAATCCGCGTGAATCCGTGTTAAAAGATGACTGAGGTGTCGAGGTTGCTTCTGGTGTTGGAGTGGTATTTGGTAAAGGTGCTGTTTCAGTTGTTGGAGTTGCTGGTATTATTTCTATTGTTTTCGGAGGAATAATTTTTTCTAAAATATTTGAATCGTTTGTTGAGGTTGGTTCAGTTAGAACTGCTTCTCTCCTTTCTTTAGTAACAATCCAATTAAAATGTAATGTTATTTTCTTTATTTCGCCTTGTACTTCTGGTCCTTGAAAATTTCCACAATAAATTTCTTTAAAACCGCCTAAATAAACAGCAGAATTTGATTCATTTATTAAATCAGGATTATCAACTTCGGGCTTTCCTTGGGCTTTTTCAGGATTAATAAAACTTCCTAAACAACTTTGAGGATAAAAATAAGCGATTTCTGCTCTAATTTTTGTTTGCTTAATTAAAACTAGCCCCAAGAAAAGCAAAAATAATACTATCAAAATATACTTTTTTTCCATAAGCCAACTCATTTATTTTAATTTTACCACTTCTAAAAAATATTTTGATTACTACTGTATTACTATTGTATTACTATTGAATTACTATAATGTTATTGAATTATTGATGCTCACTAGTTATTTTTCCTCCTAATGTTCTTAGTTCATCTAAGGCTTTTTTGGCTTCTTCTTTGTTTGGTGGTTTGCCGTGCCATTCAAATTTCTTTTCCATAAAACTTACTCCTTTACCTGGAATTGTATAAGCAATAATAACCGAGGTCCTTCTCCATTCTGACCTTGCTGTTCTAACTGCATCAACAAAAGCTCTGATATTATGACCATCAACTTCTAAAACATGAAGACCAAAAGCTTCTAATTTTTGTTTTAATGGTTCAAGGGGCATAACGTCTTCTGTTACTCCATCAATTTGAATGTAATTTCGATCAATAATAATTGTTAAATTCGGTAAAGGATTTTTACCAAGCCACATATAAGCTTCCCAAGTATTTCCTTCTTGATGCTCGCCATCAGAAGTAATACAATAAACATGATAATCTTTTTTATCTAAAATTCCAGCATAAGCAATGCCGATTGCTTGAGAAATTCCTTCACCTAAAGGGCCAGAAGAAGTTTCAACTCCTGGAAGTGTTGTTCGATGAGGATGGCCTTGAAGACGAGTATTAATTTTTCTTAATGTTTTTAATTCTTCAACTGGAAAATAACCAGCAAGCGCCATAGCAGCATAACGAACAGGACAAATATGACCATTAGATAAAATTAATCTATCTCGATCAGGCCAATCAGGATTTTGGGGATCATGACGCAAAATATGAAAATAAAAAGCTGAAAAAATATCAGCCATTCCCAATGGTCCAGCAGAATGCCCAGAGCCTGCTTCTAAAAGCATATCAATAATTAATTGTCGGATTTCGTTTGCTTTTTCCTCTAAAAATTTTACTTTTTTATCGTGTAACTCCTCAATCATTTTTCTTGATTAAATTATAAAACTATTTTAAAGAGTTTCAAAGTTAAAAACTTTATTTTTTGCTTTTCTCCAGACAACTTCGAGTTTTTCAATTTTAGCTAATTTTGGTCCTTGTTTTATCTTTTCTAAAAATTTTTGCAAATTCTCTTCTCTGCCTTGAGCTAAAATTTCAACGCTACCATCATTTAAATTTTTTGCATAACCAAAAATTTTTAAATTTTTAGCCCAGTTATAACAAAAAAATCTAAAACCAACACCCTGAACTCGTCCATAAACTTTAGCTAAAAATTCCAGATAATTATTTTTCAAATCTTCAAAAGTAAGAGCTTCGTCTAAGTTAAATTCATCGATTTTTGTTCTAACTAAACCATTCAAATAAGCTCCAACACCCAATTTTTCTCCTAAATCATTAGCCAATGACCTAATATAAGCTCCAGAAGAGACTGTTAATTCAAGTTTAAGATTAGGCCAATTGTAATTTATAATTCTAATTTCATAAATCTTTACTTTTCTTGGTTTTAAATCAATCTTTTCTCTTAAGCGAGCATATTGATAAGCCGGCTTACCTTTAATCTTAACAGCTGAAAATGGCGGCGGGCTTTGTTCTATTTCTCCTAAAAATTCATTTAAGGTTTTTTCTATTTCTTCTAATTCTACTTTTTTTGAGCTTACAACTTCAATTTTTCCTTCTTTATCATATGTATTTGATTTTGCTCCTAAAACAATCTCAGCTATATAGGTTTTGGTACTTTCTTTTAAAAACTTCGTTAATTCTTTAGTAAATTCTCCTATTCCTAGTATTAAAAGCCCATTAGCCAAAGGATCTAAGGTCCCTCCATGTCCTACTTTCTTTTTGGTTATTTTCTTAAAATAATTTACAATTTGTGTTGAAGTTAAACCACTTGGTTTATTAAAGAGAACTAACCCCTCCATTTTTCAAATGATAGATTGTATTTTAATTTACTTTTGGCAATTTTTACAATAAAAAGTGCTTCTTCCTCCTAATTTTATTTTTTCTATAACTGTTTTACAATTTTTACATTTTTCCCCTTCTCTTCGATAAACCAAAAATTTTTCTTGATATTTTCCTTTTCTTTTATCTGGTTTAACATAAGAACTAATACTTGAACCACCATAATTAATTGCTTTTTTTAAAACAATTTTTATTGCTTCAAGAAGTTCTTTTATTTCTTCATTTTTAAGAGAATTGGCTGGCTTTAAAGGATTAATTTTTGCTAAAAATAAAGCTTCGTTTGCATAAATATTCCCTATACCAGCAATTCTCCTTTGATCCATTAAAACGAGTTTTATTGGTCTTTTAGTCTTACTTAAAATTTCTTTTAAATCGTCAAAAGTTAAATTTAAAGCATCAATTCCCAAATTTTTTATCTCTTCTTTTAGATTTTTTTCGGCAACAACTTTTACCCAACCAAATCTTCTAACATCATTAAAAATTAGATAACCATTATTCAAAACAAAAATAACTTTTGTTGCTTTATTAATTTCTGAATTTCTCAAGAAATTGAAAAATAAAATTTGTCCTGTCATTTTTAAATGAAAAAGTAAATTATAACTGTTATTTAAAATAAAAATTAAAAATTTACCTTTTCGTTTAATTTTTAAAATTTTTGTTCCAATGACTTTATTTTTTTCACCTTTAAATCCTTTGCGGTCAAAAATTTTGATATCTTGAATTTTTTGCTTGACAATTTTTCTTTCTAAATATTTTTTAATTGTTTCAACCTCAGGTAGTTCTGGCATTATTAATTGAAAATCAATAATTCATTTAGAGTTCAGTTATATCTCTTGGTAAAAATAGGTTTAAAAACCAATCAATAAATGTTTTTACTTGATCCCTAAAGGAAATCATTTTAGTTAAATAAACTCCTTTCCAAATAAACCAACTGATTAAACCTGAAAATTCAATTCCTTTAATTTCACCCAGAGCATAAAATCTACCAACTGAAATTAAGTCGCCTGTGTGCTTGTAGATAAACTTTTCTAATGGTTTATTTTCAATTGAGTTTTTAATATTTAAAGCAACTGTTTTTGCTTGTCTAACTGCAACTTGAGCTAATTGAGGTAAAGGTTTTTGATCCTGAATAAAACAACAAACATCACCAATAGCAAAAACATCATTATAATTTTTTACTTGTAAATATTCATTCAAAACCAATCTCCCTCTACTGTCTTTTTCAACATTGCCAATGATTTCTGGTAAATTTGGTTCAACTCCTGCTGCCCAAATAACTGTTTTTGTTTCAATAATATTACCATCATCAAGTTTAATAAAATCTTCACCAACTTCAACAACTCCTCTTTCTAATCTAACATCAACTTTTAATTTTTTTAATCTTTCTAATGCTTTTTGTCTTAATTTGGGAGAAAATTGAGGAATCAATTCTTTACCCTTTTCAACTAAGATGATTTTAACTTGAGAAATTAAAGCTGGTGGGTAAAATTTGCTAAAAGTTTTATAAAACAAATCACTCATTTCACCAGCAAGCTCAACTCCAGTTGCTCCTCCCCCAACGATTACAAAAGTTAAATATTTATTAATCGCTGCTTCACTCTGCGATATACTCGCTAATTCAAACATATGAACAAAATGATTTTTCAATCTGATAGCATCATCAATTGTTTTTAACGAAAAAGTATATTCTTTAGCACCGGGAATATTATAATAATTTGTTTTTGAACCTAAAGCAATAACTAAATAATCATAATTAACTTTATAATTTTCTTTTTCTTTATTAATATAAACAATTTTATTTTCTAAATTAATTTTCTCAACTTCTCCATGAATAAAATCAAAATCACAGCATTTAATAATTTCTCTTATTGGTTCTAAAGCATTATCAATTGAAACTCCACCAGTAACAACTTCATGAAGCAAGGGCGTAAAAATAAAATAATTTTTTCTATTCACCAATACTAATTTAATACTTGTCTGCGTAAGTCCGCGTTCAGTCTGCCTTAGTCCGCGTTTATGAAAAAATTTATGCAAATATTTTAAAGTATAAACACCACCAAATCCTCCTCCTAAAATTACTATTTGTTTTTTCATTTGTTTAAAAAATAAAAATTTGTTGCGGGGGTCGGATTTGCACCGACGTCTCGGGCTTATGAGACCCGCGTGGTCCTACTCCACCACCCCGCAATGTTATTTATTAAAAAACTTCAAATAATATATAATTTTATTTTACCATAAATTTTTGTCTTATTTTTTATAAACAGCCAATATTTTCTTTTTAGCCAATTCAAATGTTTCTTCTAAAGTTATTAAAGAGTTGTCAATTACCAAATCAGCCAATTTTTTCATTTCTTCATCATAATTCTCTATTCCATAAATTTTTTTATATCTTTCTAAATCATTTTTATCTCTTTCTATTATCATCTCTAAAGCTTGAGAAAAATTTAAATTTTCTCTAAAAGCTAACCTTTGAGCTCTCACTTCTTGAGAAGCAGTTAGAAAGATTTTATATGAGTTAGGACAAAAATAAATAGCTAATCTACCTTCAATTACAAATTTTTCTTTAATTAAACAAATTTCTTGAGTTTTTTTATCAACCAATTCATCAATAGCCGGATCAGCAATTTTGCTTAAAGTTTCCAAATCTAAATTTTTTTCTTCAGCTATTTCCCTAAAAATTTTACCAGCTGAATAAAACTCCAATTCAAAAAATTTAGCTAGCTCTTTAGCTAAACTTGATTTTCCTGAAGCTGCTAATCCGGAAATAGATATTTTCATTTATAAAGGAAACATAACTAAAATTCTGGCAATATTTTCTTTAACTTCTAAAATTGAATCAAAGGGCAAAAAATATTTTTTTTCTTCATTATCTATTTTAACTTTAATTTCTCCTTGTTTGACTACAGTTAGCAAAGGATGATGATTGGCTAATACAGAAATTTCTCCCAAATCAGTTTGACAAATAAGAACATCAATATCTTCTTCAATTATATTGCCTTCAATACCAACTAAAATAAATTTAAATTTTTTCATCTTCTTTTAATACTCCTTTCATATAAAATTCATCTTCAGAAACATCATCATAATAACCGTTAATTAATTTCTCAAATTCTTCAACTGTTTTTTCTAATGGCACATATTTCCCTTCTCTGCCAGTATAGCTTTGAGCAACAAAAAATGGTTGGGAAAGATATTTTTGAATTTTTCTGGCTCGATAAACAGTTAATTTATCTTCTTCTGGTAATTCTTCAATCCCTAAAATAGCAATAATATCTTTTAATTCCTGATATTTTTGTAAAATTCTTTGAACTTCTGTAGCTACTTGATAGTGTTTTTCTCCAACAATTTTTGGATCAAGAGCAATTGAACTTGACTGTAAAGGATCAACTGCGGGATAAATTCCTTGTTCTGCTATTTCACGAGAAAGAACAATTGTTGAATCAAGATGGGCAAAAACAGTTGCTGGTGCTGGATCAGTTATATCATCAGCTGGCACATAAACAGCTTGAAAAGAAGTAATAGACCCATCTTCGGTTGAAGTAATTCTTTCTTGAAGCATACCCATTTCAGTTGCCAAAGTTGGTTGATAACCAACAGCCGAAGGAGCTCTACCTAAAAGCGAAGAAACTTCTGAACCCGCTTGAACAAATCTAAAAATATTATCAATAAATAAAAGTACATCTAATTTTTCCGCATCTCGAAAATACTCAGCTAAAGTAACACCAGCATAAGCTGTTCGAAATCTAGCAGCAGGCACTTCATTCATTTGACCAAAAATCATTGCCACATTTTTAATCACTCCACTTTCTTCCATTTCCAAAATAAGCTCATTACCTTCTCTTGTTCTTTCACCAACACCAGCAAAAATTGAAATTCCTTGATATTTATAAGCAATATTATGAATAAGTTCCATCAAAAGAACTGTTTTCCCTACTCCAGCACCACCAAAAAGACCAACCTTACCTCCTTTAATTACAGGTGTTAGTAAATCAATAACTTTAATTCCTGTTTCCAAAATTTCTATTTCTGGTTTTTGTTTTTTAAATAAGGGAGCTCTTCTTACTATTTCCCATTTTTCATCTTTAATTTCTCCTTTGCCATCTAATGGTTCTCCATAAACATTCATAACTCTTCCTAAAACTTCCCGACCAACAGGTACACTTAATTTTTTATAAGTCCTTTCAACCTCCATACCGCGATAAAGTCCATCAGTTGATTCAAAAGCAATAGCTCTAATTCTTTTAGAAGATAAAATTGCTTGAGTTTCTAATAAAAGACCATTTTCACAAACTCTTAAAACTTCATAAATTTCAGGTAACTCATTTTCAAATTCAACATCAATCACTGTTCCAATTATTTGAATAATTTTACCTTTCATTGTTATCTTCTTAAATCAAGTAATTCTTCGGTTATTTTTTGCTGTCTAAGTTTATTATAATCAAGAATTTCTCTTTCTTTTATCTTTTCTGCATTTTCGCTTGCTTTTTTCATTGTTAATGTTCTCATAAACTCTAAACTTGCCTGACTTTGTAAAATTAAAGCATAAATAATAAGATAAGAAATTTGATTAAAAATAGTTTGAATTAAAATTTGAGGTGATGGTTCTAAAATATACTTAAACTCTCTTAAACTTTCTTTTGGTTTAAGAAATTCAAATTCTTTTGTTTTGACTTTTATTTTTTCAATAAGGTCCTTGAGAGTTTCCAAAGTTAAAGGAAAGACTTTAACAACTTCAATTTGAAAACCAGTTGAAGTTAAATTCGGTCTGATTAAATAAATTTCTTTTATTTTATTTTCTTTAATAATTAAATCAAAAAAGCTTAAAAGTTCTCGAGCAAAGCTTTCTGGTAAAATATTTTCAAATTTACTAAAAGAAAAAAGAAGTTGATATTTTTTCTTAAAATACTTTTCAGCCTTTAAGCCGATTGTTCCTAAATAAAAATCTTTATCTTTTAAAAAATTTTCTGCTTCTTTAAAAATTAATTGATCAAAGACGCCAGCTAAACCTTTATCTGAAGCTATAACTACAATCAATATCTTTCCTTCGAGGTCTTTTTTAATTATTTCTAAATTTGAAATTAAACGAGGATGTCGTCTTAAAATTTCCCTAAATATTTCTAATAAATAAAAAACATTTTTCATAATTCGAGAGATTTTTCTATAAGTTTTTTGAAACTTAATTGAAGAAATTAAACTTATTGATTTCGTTGTTTTCTGAAAATTAGTCAAAAATTTTATCTGTTTTCTAATTTTAATTAAATTTTTGCTTTTCATTTTTTATAATTTTCGAAAAAGTAAATAAGTGCCTCTTTTAATTTTGCTTCAACTTCATCAGTTAAATCTTTTTGATTTATAATTTCAGTTAAAACTTCTTTTTTTTCTAATTCAAAATATTCCAAAAGTTTTATTTCAATTTCTTTTATTTTTTCAATTTCAAAATCATCAAAAAAACCATTATTAGCAGCATAAATTAAAATTGCAATTTTCTCAAAGGTTAACGGTCTTAAATTTTCCTGTTTAAGAATTTCCATTAATATTTTTCCTCTTTTTAATTTTTTAGCAATATCTTCTGGAAGTTCAGCTGACAATTTAGCAAATTCTTCCAATTCCCTATATTGAGCTAAATCAAGTTTTAATTTACCAGCAACTTTTTTCATTATCTTTGTTTGTGCTTTTGAACCAACACGAGAAACTGAAAGTCCAATATTAATTGCTGGTCGAAAATTGGCTTTGAAGAGATCGTTAGATAAATAAATTTGACCATCAGTAATAGAAATTAAATTAGTTGGAATATAAGCTGAAACATCTCCTAATTGAGTTTCGCAAATAGGTAAAGCTGTCAAACTACCTCCATTTTTAAGCTTAGCTGCTCTTTCCAAAAGTCGTGAATGAGTATAGAAAATATCACCTGGATAAGCTTCTCGTCCTACTGGCCTTTTTAAAAGCAAAGAAATTTCTCGCCAAGACCAAGCATGTTTAGTTAAATCATCATAGATTACTAAAGCATCCCTTCCTTTATCTCGAAAATATTCACCGATACTACAACCAGCATAAGGAGCTAAGTAAAGTAAAATAGGCGGATCTTCAGGAGTCGTAGCCACAATAATGGTATAATCTAAAGCTCCTTCTTTTTTTAAAATCTCATACATTCTCCTAATTTTTGACATTTTTTGACCAATAGCTACATAAATACAAATAGGAGTCCGATAAGTATCATTTTTTTGATTTAAAATGACATCTAAAGCTATTGAGGTTTTACCTGTTTGTCTATCACCCAAAATAAGCTCTCTTTGGCCTCGACCAATAGGAATTAAAGCATCAATAATTTTAATTCCTGTATGTAAAGGAGTATTAACTGGTTCTCTTTCAAATACATTCGGAGCTTTTCTTTCTAAAGGTAAATAAGAATTAGCTTTGATTGGAGGTAAATCATCTAAAGGTCTACCCAAAGGATCAATAACCCTACCTATTAATTCCTCACCAACTGGCACTTGAATAATTTTTTTTGTTCTTTTAACTAAATCACTCTGTTTAATTTTATCAAAATCATTCAAAGCAACTGCTCCAACTAAACCTTCTTCCAAATTCAAAGCTAAAAGTAAAATATTTTTCTCTTCAATAAATAATATTTCAGAAACAAAAGTATTCTTCAACCCGCTAATCCAAGCAGCTCCATCACCAACCCTTATTACTTCTCCAACTTCTTCAAGTTCTGGAGTAACTTCTAAATTTTCAATTTCTTTTTCTAATTTTTCAATCAAAAAGCTTAAATCTTCCATTAGTCTTTAAAAATTTCCAAAATTAATTGCCTCAAAGAGAAATCAATTAAAAAATCTTCGGTTTTTATTTTACCGCCCAAAATTAAATCTTTATCAAATTTTTTCTCTTCAATTTTTATTTTTAATTTGAATTTCTTTTCAATCAACTCTTCAATTTTTTTTTCATCAAAATCAAAAGCCAAAAAGAGTTTTGCTGGTTCATAATTAGCTAATTGAATTTTTCTTTTTTTAAGATATTCTTTTAATTCAAGTAAAAGATAAGGATTTTTCTCTTCTTGAATTCTTTCTAAAAACAAATCAATTAATCGCCATTTATTCTTTTTAGCTAAATTTATCATAGCTTCACCCAAAACTTTAACTTTATCTGTCATTTTTTAAACTATTAATAATAAATTTTTCGTTTAATTCCTCTTTACCAAAAATTTTTTTGGCTAAATTAAGCATAATTTGAGGAGTTTCTCTTTCAAGTTGTTGGTAAAATTCTTCTCTTTTTCTTTTTCTTTCTTCTTCAATTTCCATCATCATTTTATTTCTTAATTCTTCTGTTTCTTTTAAAATTTCAGCAATTTTTTCTTTTCTAAAATTTTCAATTTCTTCCTTAGCTTGTCTTTTTTCCTCAAAAATTTTTTCTTGGTTTTTCTTTCTTATAAGTTTAATTTTTTTTAATAATTTTTCGGCTTCTTTTCGAAGTTTTAAACCTTCTTCAATTTTTCTCTTTCTTTCTTCAATAACTTGATTTAATGGTTTAACAAAAAATTTATAAATAACAAAGAAAACTATAAAAAAATTAATAGCTTGAGAAATTAAAATCTTTAAATCAATTCCAAAAGCTTCAAATAGCTTTTCCATTAGGTAAATTTAATAATTAATGACATAACTAAAACATAAATAGCTATAGCTTCAGCAAAAGCAATAGCTAAAATCATAGCTGTCTGGATTTTAGAGGCTGCTTCAGGATTTCGACCAATAGCTTTCATTGCTTCGGTTCCGATTTTACCAATCATTAAAGCTGGAAAAATTACGCCCAAAACAATAGTTAGTGAAGGAACAATAGTTTTTAAAATTTCAGGATTCATTTTTAATTAATGTTCACTTAAAGCGACCTTCAAAAATATACTAGTTAAAGTAAAGAAGATTAAAGCTTGAACAAATCCAACAAAAATTTCTAAAAACATAAAAGGCAATGGTGCTAAAAGGGGTAAAATAAAATTAATAATTAAAATCAAAATCTCACCAGCTAAAATATTGCCAAAAAGTCTGAAACTAAAAGAAATAATTTTAGAAAATTCAGAAACTAATTCCAAGATTCCAATAGGGTTTAGAAATTTTTTAAGATAATGAAAGCCTTGTTTAAATAAGGCTATTAAATTAATTCCAACTACTGAAATAAAAGATAAAGCTAAGGTCATGTTTAAATCAGAATAAGCAGTCCTTAAAAGGTGAATTTTTTCTTCATGGTGTTTAAGATAAACGCTTCCAAAACCAGGGAAAATACCTAGCCAGTTACTCAATAGAATATAAATAAAGAAAGCAAAACAAAAAGCAAAAATTTTAAGATTTTTAATCTCAGTAAGATTGTACCAAAAATTATAAATTGATTCAAAAATAGTTTCTATAATTACCTGAATTTTTGATGGTTCTTCTTTTAGTTTATCTTTAAAAAACAAAGAAAAAGCTGTTAAAATTAAAACAGTAATAAAACCGGCTAAAAGAGTATTAGATAGTTTAAAAAATTCGTTTTCAAAAATTATTTCTGGTTTTAAAGTAATCATTTCAATTTTATATTTTAAATGATATTCAAAAAAAACAAAAATGTTTAGGGGCGCATAGTTCAGTGGCAGAACGCCTCGTTCACATCGAGGAGGTCGGAGGTTCAAATCCTCCTGCGCCCAAATATGTTTCTAACTTTTTGCTATTAATATAGACAAACCAAAACTAATTAAAGAAACTATAAAAAGAATTAGCCAACGAATGAAAAATTTTCCAAATGACCATTTTGAATCCTTTTTTATTAAACTAAAAATAAGAGTAAGTATTAAAAAGACAACACTTAAAGCAACAAAAAGAAATGGCAAAATATAAGCCAATCCTCTTAAATCCAAAGTTCCTGTACTTTCAGTTTGCGAAATCTTTATTCCAACACCAAAGAAAAGAAAAATAGAAACAACTAGACTTGCTAAAGAAAGAAAACTAAATAACCTACGCAAAATCCTAAAAAATTTCATGCTATTATTAACTATTATATTATATCATATTAAATTAATTTTAATTAAGCACATTATCAAAATCTCAAAACATCCTGCATCACTACATTGATTCTCGTTTTATTTATCTTTTTTAATACCAAACAATATTCTAACATTCTATAGAATGTTAGAATGTTTTGTATTGGAAAAAAAATCAAATAATAATTTTTGAAAATAAAAAACGCACTCTTAAACATAAAAATATCATCTTCAAAACCCACTTTCTCTAGCTATATTTTTTTGAATTTCTTCTTTTATTTTATCAGGATTTATTTTTTCAATACCTTCAAAAGGATAGGCTTGAGAAAGACTCTGGAAATCTTCAAAAAATTCTCTCCAGGCCTTTTCTTCTTCACCAGCAAAGATTAAGTTTAGTGTTTTATTTAATAATGTCAAAATCCAATCACCATTTTGCCAATGTTTTTCCTGAAGTTCTTTTTTAAATTTTTCTGCTTTTTCAAGATATTCTGATTTAAAATCTTGATTTCTTTCTATAAATTTGCCATTGTCTATTAAATAATATTCATCAACACAGGGTGCTGTTTCGTCAAAATCATAACAAAAACATCTAAAACGCTGATTTTTAGGTGTATAGAAATCCTCTTCTTTTTTTAAAGACTCAATATTTTCTAAAACTGAATCGCAAAAATCTTCATAACAAAAATTTTTCTCTGCTTTAAGATACAACTTACCATTCTTTTTTATTAATAATGGGGTATGTCTTAAACCTTGTTCATCTTCGACCATATCTTTGTAAGCTGAATAAATTATAGACTCTTCAATAGGATAACAAAGCCCTCTCGGTTTTGCAATGGTGCTTCCAATAAAATATATAAAATCTAGATATTTAAAAAAATAAACTTCTCCTCCATAATCAGATATCCAGAAATTTAATACTCGAGATTGATCATCGTTTTCATTTTTTACTATATTTAATTCAAAACTTTCACCACATTGATAGGCACCGCAGTTTAAACCTGTTGAATTAATAATATATTTTAAATTATTTATAATAAACTTATATCCATCTCTTAAAGTAGTTATAAATTTTCGTTCAATCGTTAAACCTCCTATCTTATTTTTCCCTTCTTTTAAATCTTCCAATCTTATTTCAATAAATTGATCTGCTAACGAATTTTGAATTATCTTAGAATATTCTGATAAATTTGTCTCTTTTTTAGCTTCGGTAACATTTAAATAACAAAGATTTTTATTTTTCTCATTGTGCAATTTTTCACAAAAAAGTGGATTCTGATTATTTAAAGCAATGTCCCAATAACAATAATCTCTTATGTATTCATTGTTTATCTTTTCGCAAAGAGAGGCATTTTGTTGAAGAACAGCAATTGATCGATAACACCATCCTCTTCTTTCTTCATCCCTAATTTTGTCACAAATAGATAAATTCTGAGTAATTTCGCCTATTACCTGATAGCAAAAACTTTTTCCATATAAAAAATTTCTAATATTTTCACAAAAAGATACATCTTTTTTAGTTTGAGCAATATTTTGATAACAAAAATCTTTAAAACACCAATCCCACGAACTTATTTCACTACAAACAATCTTATTGCAAATAGATGGATCTTGTTTAACTTGCGCAACTCTTGAATAACAATAGTCTTTTTCATTTGAATAATATAACTTATCACAAATGGATAAATCTTGTTTAATTATAGCAAGTAATTTATAACAATCATCTTTTACGGAAGAATTCTTTATTCTATCACAAATGGATAAATCTTGTTTAGCTTGTGCAATTTTTAAATAACAATTATCTTTAAAATACTTATTATCTCCGTCATAGCTTTCCTCTTCCTCATTTTGAATTTTGTTACAGATAGATGGGTCCCTTTTCATCTCAGCAATTTTTAAATAACAATAGTCCTTTTTAGTCTTATCCTGTATTCTATCGCAAATAGATAAATCTTGTTTTTCTTCAGCAACATCCAAATAACAGATATTTTTTATCCATTCTCTTTGAATCTTGTCACAAATCGATAAATTTTGTTTAGATTTAGCAAGATTCCAATAACAGCTTTCTTTTTGTTCTTCTGAAAGATTATCGCAAATCTTAAGAGCTTCTCTTGTTTTTAATTTAATATTCAACTTTTCTTTGATACTTAAATTTTCATAATTCTGTAATATTAATAAAACAAATATTCCTAATAAAATTATTAAAGGCAAAAACACTTTCTTTTTCATTACATCTTATCAGTTAAGTGAATAATCGCTATATATTTTAATTCTATAGGAAGCCAACAATTTTTGATAATTTTTAAACTCTGGACATAATTTTTTAACTAATAACCAAAATTCTTTTCGATGATTTTTAATTAACAAATGACACATTTCATGAACAGCAACATATCTTATTAATTCTTTTGGCAAAAACTTTAACTTTTTATTAAAAATCAACCTTCCATCAAAAGTACAACTTCCCCATCTTACCTTCATATTCCTAAAATAAATTCCTTTTGGTTTTACCTTCAAAATCTGACTAATTTCATTTATATATTCACTAACAATTTCTTCTAAATTTTTATGATTATAAATTTCCAATCTCTCACTCAAGCTTTTTATCTCATTCAACAAAGCAAGCTTTTTCTCCAACCATCTTCTATGCCTCTCAATAACTTTCTCAACATCTCCATTAAAACCCTCCGGCACAACCACCCTCACCCCAAAATCTTTAATTTCCAATCGAATATACTTTACTTTTCGTTTAATCACTTTAAACTTATCTAACATAACTTTTATTAAAATTCATAGTCCCAATAGGGCTGCCATTGAAACGGTATTTTTAAACATTCTTCAATTAATTTCTTGTTTATTAATACTTCAAAAGCATAATGAGTTGCTCGATGACCAACAATCAAAATAACTTTATCATTATATTTCTCTTTTAATTCTTTATAAAA
Organism: bacterium HR35; assembly: GCA_002898235.1. Taxonomy (GTDB): domain Bacteria; phylum Patescibacteriota; class Minisyncoccia; order UBA6257; family HR35; genus HRBIN35. The sequence goes on along the minus strand of BEIL01000001.1, from coordinate 42,504 downwards.
ATTAATCACCCTTTCAATTGCGTCTTTAAAACTTTCTCCATTAGGAAATGGTTTTTCTATATAATTGAGTTTTATCGAATCAATGAAAGTTTTTTCTTTACCACTAAAATCACCATAATTTATTTCTCTTAATCTTTTATCAATAATAACAGGGTATTTATCATTGAAAGCAATTTTCACTGTCTCCACTGCTCTTTTTAAATCAGAACAGCAAATCAAATCCAAATTAAAATTTTCAAATCTTTTCGCAATTTCTTTTGCTTGTTTTTTACCAGTTTCAGATAACTCAACATCATTCCATCCAGAAACAATATTTTTCTCATTATCAACCGTTGTCGAATGTGTAACAAAATAAATTTTCATTATTCTGTTATAGCAATAAATAATAAACAGTCAACGAAAAACTATCAAAAAGTTTCCTCCCACGTCAATGCCCCCTATTTTTATTGACAAATTTTTCAAGCACTTTATCTATGTTTTCAAACCAGTAATCTTTGTAAGAAGAATTTATAACTTTATCTTTATCTTCTGTATATAAAAAGCAATAAACAAAACAATTTAAATTTTTATATTTAAATAATCTCGGCTTGTTATTCTCTTCAAATAACCTTTTGTACCAAGAAATTTTATTTTCATAATCAGTAAATTTTGTTGATTTTGGATCAATAAAAACAATAAAATAGTTATTATCTTTCTTTAACCAAAATATAAAATCTGGTTTAAACCCTCTTATACCTCCTTTTTCAACATCATAATAAGGAATATAAACTTCATCTAAACTTTCATCAATTTTGCTAAACATCCACCAATCAAAATTTTTAAATTTATTATTATTTAAATTTATATAATTTTCTAACCTTTCTATGAATTCAACTTCGCTTTTAGTCTTAATTATGTGCTTAATATAGTCAATTTTTTCATCTTTACTTAAAATAAGAGGTAAATAATAATGATTAGTTATATATTCTAATTTCAAATTTTCAAAAGGCAAACTCCTTTTTGTACCCATAACTGCTTCTTTTATTGATTCAAAATCATTAAATTTAGCTTCTTCAATAACAATATTTTCGAAATGCTTTATTTCATCCTCTAATTCCTTAAATTTTTCAAAATCTTGAAACTTAGTTCCCCAAAACTTAAAAAGGTCGCTTAAAATCACCTCGACATTGTTTCTCTCTGAATCAGATTTTTTATAATAGTTTCCACTAACTAATTGTTTTTGATAAAGTAAAGATTCTCTAAAATATTTAACTAATTTAGGTTCAGTATCAAGATTTACTAGTAAAACCCTATCATCTTTAACAAATTCATTAAATTCCTTTAACTTTTTAAAATCGTCTTCAGAAATTCCATATCTAACTTCTTCTTCAAAAATCCTTTTTTCTCCTTCTTTATATTTTGGTACTAACAAGACATTTTCTTTAATTGCTTCAATATTTTTGAAAAGAGAAATTTTTGTACCCTTAAATGTTTTTTCTTTAATTGCATTAACTTCGGTAATTATAGTCTCAATGGCACTTTTATTAGTTCCAAAGATAAACAAGCTTTCTATTGAAGAAACATAATCTTTAATCTCATCAAAAACTTTTCCTATTTTTTCTTTAATATATAAAATCCTCTTTCTTTCATTTTTTATTGGTTCAATTCTTATCCCTCTCCCTACAGATTGTAAAACAAATTTTTTAGCTTCCTTTTGTGTTCCAATATTTATAAACATAATAATATTTGGCCTATTTGAATCCCATCCTTCATAAAAAACTCTTGATCCCAATAAAATATTTATTTTAGAACTATCACTATTTATTTCTTCAAAAAATTTTTCATTTTCATAAAGATGATTAACCTCAAACTGACTTAAAGAATCTTTAAGCCAACCTGGCATATCTCCTGTTTTCATTAAAGCAAAATGTGAATCAGAGATTTTTAATTTAAAAGCCACTTCTCCTTTTTCTTTAGGACTATAAGAAATTTCTATCTTTCCCGGCCTATCAGAATTAAAAACATTTTTCAAAATATCATTATAAGTTACTTTTGAGACTAAATTAAAATCTATTTTTAATTTATCATCTCCTGGAATATCAAAATTTTCTTTTTCTTGAAATTCTTTTTTTATTTCTTCCTTTGCTTCTTCAATTAAACTTTTATCAAAATTCCCTTCAGCTATATTTCTGATTTCTTCAAAAAATAATTTCAAGTCAGCATCTTCTTTATTTACTGAATTTACTAAAACAAGAAGTAAAGGATTATGATAAGCATTCGAGATTTTTTCTCTAACTTTATTTAACTCCTTTTTAATATAAGTTAAAAGAATTAACCCTTTTAAAATAATTTTTTGTTTGTCTTTTTGCTTAAATTCTTCTTTAAAAGCTTTTGCTTCATAATCAGAAATATAAATTTTCTTTCCATAACCATTTTCAATAAATGTTGATAGGTTATATTCAAAGCAAGTTGTAATTAAATCAATAGCATCGCTAAAAGTTGCTGAAAAATTAAAAAGAAATCCATTTTTCGAAAGAATAGAAAATATATGTTGCCTTTCAGATTCTTCAGTATCTCCTTTATGAGCTTCATCTAAAATAACAAACCACTTTCCATCATTAAAATAATTTTTAAAATCTACAATTTTTTCTTTTTCTTCATCTGAAAATAAATCTGCTCGGTAATAAAAAATAAAATTTTCATTCAGTAATCCCCGCTTTTGTTTTTCATAATCTTTTAAATCATAAACTTGAATTTTATTTTCCCTTCCCTCATTAAATTCCTCTAAATGTTTTTTAAATTGTGTTATTAAATCCTCTCTATGAGTTAAAAATAAAATATCAAAATTAGGAATTTCCTTTCTCTTCATTAATTCTTTCAAAAATTCAATTATTTTAATAATCACTAATGTTTTTCCGCTTCCTGTTGCCATCCAAAATCCAGCTCTATTTACAAAATGTTTAAAACTTATCTCTTCATTTTCTAAAAAATAATACTCAAAAATAAATTTATTTTTCTTTTCTTTTTTGTATTTAAGAGAAACCTCTTCTGGATTTAAATCATAATCTAAATATTCTTTAAATAACTTTTCTTTCCTTTTGTCATTAATATTTAAACCTTCTCCTTCTCTATAATCAAAATCTTTCTCATAATAAAACCACAAAACTTTTAAAAAGTTTTCTAAAGCCTCAATTTGAAAATCATAAAGTTTTTTGCTCCTTGAAAAACCTTCAAAATCAAAACTCTGCCAATTAGATGGAAGATTATTAAAATCAATATTTTCTGCTATGTTTTTTAAAATTAATCTTAAATTCATTTATTAAATTTTATTTATTTAATATTATTTTTTAATTTATTAAAGTGTTCTTTATTTTTGCTTATTATAGCTTCCAAAAGACCTCCTATTCTTTCTTCTAATTTATCAAATCTTCCTTTAATGCTTATTAATTCGTGTAGTTTTTTAGGATTTTCGGGTAAATTAAAATCTTTTGGACTCACATTACTTTTCCTTGACAAATTTACAAGCCATTCTTCAAAATAAGGAGAAATTTCAATCAAATAAGAAGATTTAAATTTTCTTAAAATTATATCAATCTCATTAAACACAGGTTCTATTCGCTTTATTTGTTCTAAGTATTTTCCTGTAGGTTTAGATGGATCTAAATCAATTATCCCCAATACACCATTCTCATCCATTATCCTTTTAACAACTCTATCTTTACCTTGTAAATGTTTTGCTTTTTGTCCCAAAATAACTTTAGAAAATAAACATTCAGTATTACATTCGCCGTAGGTTATCATTTTTTATTTATAAATTCATCTAAATTTAAAAATAAATCTTTGTCTAATGATAACATTTCTTTTATACCCTTTTCAGATACTTTAAACAATTTAGTTTCATATTCCTCTAATTTTGTGATAAATACATTTATATCCTCATAAGCTGTTTTTTCTAATAAAGAAATCAAAAAATATGGATTATGGGTGCTAATAAAATATTGATTGTTATTTGTGTCGTTGGCTATTATTTCTGAAAGACTACTTACATAATAAGGAAAAGAATGTGCTTCTGGTTCTTCAAAAACTAAAACAGAATTTTTATTAGTTTTTATAGCAGTTAAATAAAAAATTAATCTTTGGAGTGTATCAGAAATTGAATTATATGGATAACTTAATAAAGTTGCTCTAAATTTTCTTACTATTTCAATTTCTCCTTCTGTCTCTCTTAATAAAAGTTCATATCCAAAATCTCTTAACAGTTCCCCTATAAGATCCATAAGTTCCGGATTTGTTCTAATAGCTTCAACTAAATTTTCTCCATCCGGAGGTAAAAGTCCGCCTGAAAGCTTTGAAGGAAAATTTATTCTATAAAAATATCTGAAGAATTTAATATCATATTTAGATTGAAATTGTTGAAAAGGTGAGTTTAAGTTTCCAACATTATCAAAGCTAACTAAATTTTGATTATTAAATGTTAAAGCAAAAGATGAAATTGAAACTTGATTAATTTTAAAAACTTCTTCCGGAAATGAAACTATAACTTCCTTCGAAACATCTTTATTAAAAAATAAATCCTGTATATACTTAAACCTTACAAATTTTTTCAACACATCAGAACTATTGCCCCCAATATATTTACCAAAATATTGTACAAAAGAAATCAACCCCAAAGCTTCTAAAATATTTGACTTACCAGTATTAGGTTCTCCTATAAAAACATTAATTTTTTTACAATCAATTTCAACACTTTTTATAGATTTAAAATTTTCAATCTTTAAATTCTTAATCATATTTTAATTTTAACACAAGGGCTTGAATCTTTTTATTTTTTAATTATTAGAAAATCTCTCAAAATCAAAACCCTGCCAATTAGATGGAAGATTATTAAAATCAATATTTTCTGCTATGTTTTTTAAAATAAGTTTTATATTCATAATTTCATCCAAATAACTCTTTTAAATCTTTTTTATCTAATCTTTTTAAATATTCATTAACATAAAAATAATCTGGTTCACTTTTAACTGCTCTTGTTATTATTCTAAAATCTGGATTTTCAGAATTATTTCTATCAAAAGTAATTAAACCGATGCCAAATCTTAAACATAAAGATTCTAATCTCCCCAAATCCAATGGTGAAGCATTTTTAGGTATAACTAAATAAACTTTATGGCTAAATAATTTATAAGCACAAGCTTGGCCAAAAGCTGTTATTAATTGATTAGTATCAATTTTTATCTCGGCACTTATTATTTCTGGTAAAGGTCTTATTGGCTCAGTTTCAGAAATTTTATATATTCCTAATACATCTGGTGTTCCCCATTTATCTTGAAATCTACTTCCTCCCAATGGTATAGCTTTTGTACATTCTTCTAATTCATTCATTAAATAATCAGCAAAATATTGATAAAAAACAGATTCATCTATTTTATAAATCCTCCTTTCTTTTAAATCTATTTCTCCTTTTGAAATTTCTTTATAATATTTTTTTAAAATAAAAAGTCCTCTTTCGGGTTTTATTACATCTTCGAATATTCTCGGTAAATACCATACTTCCCATCTAACTATATTTAGATTAACTTCTGGACATTTTTCCTTAACTTTTCTAACCAAATCCATATATTTTATTCCTTCTTTATGCTCTTCTAATATTTCCAAGGCTTTCTTTCTTATCAATTCTTGTTTTTGTCTATGTGATAAATTTTTATTTTTCATTATTTATTTGAGGTATTTTTAAACAACGCCTAATTTCCTCTTCTAATCGAATTGCTTTTTCTTGGTAATTTCCTTTGTAATCATTGGCTATGCCGATTATATTTGATAATATCATCAAGTCTTTTATTGAAGTATATATATTCTCCTTTTTAGGTAAAAATAATTTACATATCATAGATTTATAATGAGATTCTAACTCACACGATAAATTTCTAAATGTTTCTTTTGCTTTTATCCAATCTTCAGGCAATGGTTCATATGCTTTAATTCTGTTAGGAGGATTAATATTAAAAATTATATTATTATAAAACTTTAAATAATGATCAACTTTAGCTAGTATTTTTTTATATTCTAGATACGGTTTTAAAATAAATTCTTCAAAAAATTTATATAATATAAAAAGCAAAACAGATGGCAAGATACTATTTAAAATTATTTTTAAAACCTCGCTCATCCTCTCACCACCATATTAATTTTTTAATTGACCTTAAATCTAAATTATTTAAATCTATCTTCTCTCCATCTTCAAATTCAACATAATCTTTCGCAATTTTCTTTATCCATTTCCCTTTTAAGTTTGATAATGTTTCAGCAATGTCAATGTTTGGATAAATTTTATTTAAATCAATTTTTACTTTATTATTCTGGTAATCAATTTCTAATGCTGATAACATTTTTTCATCAGGCATAAAAATGTAATTAAAATCTTTATCAAATAATGTTTTAGGCTCATTTATATCTTGATATTTTGCTTTTCTTAAAATTTCTTCATATTGTTCAAGTTCATAATACTTGAAAAATCCTCCAGCATTATTTTCATTGTATTTTTCTTTAACATCTTTTTCTTTTGAAATTCCTGATTTATCATAAGCCAAAACTTTTTTCATTCTTGGCAAAGCTACACTATAAAAATGCTCTCCCATCTCAACACCAATCCATTTTCTTTTAAGTTTATGTGCTACTGCTGTTGTTGTACCACTTCCTAAAAAGAAATCCATAACTAAATCGCCTTCGTTAGAAGTGGATTCAATTACACGCTTGAGGAGGATTTCGGAGTTTTCGGTAGGAAATTTCCAATATCTTGAATATCCTTGTTTGTCAGTCCAAACATTTTTTAGAGGTTCTTCATATGTAATTAAATACCATTTACCATTTTCAAAAATTAATCTCCCACTTTTAACTAACTCATCAATATCTTCCTGTTTCACTCCCCATTTTCTTCCTTTAGGAGAATAATATTCTTTTCCATCAATAATTCTAGAATCTTGATATGTTTTATCTCCTACAGGCAGAAAAGGTTCATATTTAGAAGGTACTTCTTTTTGTCTGTAAACAAGATTAAATAGCAAATTAGAAGTTTTTGAAAAGAAAAATAGGCTTTCAGATTCTTCAGAAAACTTGTTTATATGCGTCATAGTTTTAAAAAACTCTTTAGTTTTTGCTATCACTATCTCATTTCTAAAATTCTCTTCTCCAAAAATTTCATTCATCAACAATCTTACATACATATTGCCGTTATAATCACATCTTACAAAAATGCTTCCTGTATCTTTTAATATATCTTTTGCTAATGTTAATCTGTTTTCAAGTAATGTTATCCAGGTAGAATCTTTGTATTTGACATTATATAGATAATCAGCATCTTGCTCTTTGTTAAATGGTGGATCGATATAAATTGTTTGGACTTTTTCTTTAAATTTTGGAAGGATTGTATTTAATGCTTGATAATTTTCACTTTTTATTAACCAGCCATCAAGAGAATTATCTAAATCATCAAAAAGTTCTAAAATTTCAATTTCTAAATCTTTAAAGTATTTTGTATCAATTGGTAAGAATTGATATTTTGGATTTAAATTTTCTCCTGTTAAGTCATTTTTAATAATTTCATTTTTATTAAAATTTTCATCAATAATTCCAAGTTCTTTCCATTCTTTCACTTGTTCATTAAAGTTTTTATGATTAATTATTTTTTCTATAATTTCAATTCCTTTTTGTTTATTTTGTTTAACTATTCTATCAAGAGTTATTACATAATTTGAATTTAAAACAAATCTCGGTTTATTCCAGATTTTAACTAATTCATCTTCAAATTTTGAAACAAAGTCAATTATAAGTTCAGCGGTTTCTTTGAATTTATTTATTTGGTCAATTCTTTCACTTGTCCATTCTTGAGTTTCTTTAAAGAGATAGTTATAAATGTAAAGTTTTAATTGTTCTGTTAAGAAGGTTTTTGCGTTTTTATGAATAAAATAATCTACTTCTGATTGTTGTTCAAATCTTCTAAATGCTTTTTCTAAAATATCTTCATTAATTTTTATGTTTTTCTTTTTGAGTGCTTTTAATATCTCATCAATTTTTGTTGTTTTTCCTTTTTCTGAATAATAAACATAAAAATAAATTTTATCCTTTGTTGTTTTTTCTTCATCAAGTTTATAAATTACTTCTCTTTTTTCGTTTGCTTTTTTGTATTCAAGTTTAGAGACATCAAAATAAAATTTATAATTATCTATTTCAATTTCTAAAGTTTTGAAGATTCTATCTGTTTTAATGTAATAAAGATCTCTTGTCTTCCAGAACAAAATAACATCTTCTTTGTCGGTGTAAATTTTTTCATAAATTTGATGATATACTGGAGTATTAACAAAATAAATTGAGCCTGATTCTGAAAAATAACGAGAGAAGAAAGTATAAAATTTTTCGAAAAGCTCTGTTTCAAAATTTGGATATTTGTTTAAAACCTCATTTACTTTTTCTTCAAGTTTTGGTTTAAAAGCTTTTTGATAGTAATTTTTCTTAATTTTTAAAAGATTAATAAAACCTCCGCCACCTTCTATCTCAGCATCTCCCACAAACATATCCTCTAATATCCCATAAAATTTTTCCTTATAATTTTGAGGCATTTGTTCAATTAAATTTTAACAAATTTTAAATGAATAATATAATATCAATCAAAATTTTGATTTTTAGAGTACAACTATTTTTTTATTCGGAAAGAATTTGAGATGGATTGGTTATATAAATTGCTGGATCTCCGCGATAATAAGTCAATATTCCTTTTACTTTAATATTCATTCCTGGTTTGAAAATTTCAAAAGGTGGTTTTGAAAATTCAGAATAAACATCAGGTTTGATGATTATTGTTGGTGAATACGGAGTTTGGTGGAGTTTTATAAATGTTCCATGATGGTTAGCAACCACTTTTATTATTTTTCCTCTTAAAAGTACTTCTTTATTTAAAAGTTCAGTAAAATTTTTAGATATATCTTCTGGTTGAATTTCTATAGGTTTAGAAGGAGAAATTTGTGCTAATAAACGGGAAGCAAGAGAAGAAATGTTTTTTATTAGATTTTCGTTTATTACGATTTTTCTTGTTTCGGTTAATTGGGTGGGATTACCTTGCTCCAAAGCTACTAAAGCTCCATCAGTAGAAAGAAAGTAAATAGTATTATTGCTAACTATCCAAGTAGCATAACCAGACCAATATTGATCATAAATTTTTCCAACTGAATCGTTATAAATGTAAAAACCATAAGGAACAGCTCGCCACTCAGTTCCTCCAGCAGTAGCAGCAATCATACTATCTGAATAATGAGAACTATTGTAAGGTACTAAATTAGTTGATTCAACAATATGTGGAAGAGGTGCTGATTTAATTGGGTTAGTATAAGTGCCAAGATTAGAAGAGCGGTCTTTTATTTCTAAAGCTTGACCTAATATCCAGTGACCTCCGAATAAATAATTACCAGCTATAATGACATAAGGTTGTTCGTCAGTAGGCGGTACCATAATATTGCTTAATGGAGGATTATACCAACCATAATTTCCATATTGAATCCATCTAACATAACCTGGTTGAAAGTTGGAATTGCTATTGTCTAAGACTAATTCTCCGTAAAGTGAATCCCAACGACCATCCATTGCTTGATGACCTCTGATAACAAGATAAGCAACTTCAGAGCCATCGGGAAAGCTTTTAACTGCTGGAATATTTCCCATTGGTAGATAACCGCCATCTCCCCAACCTCCGTGACCAATATTAGCAGTAAAAGCTTTTGAACCATCAGAAAGTCTTAAAGCAAACAAAGCTTGATATTGAGGATTTTGTTCTAAACCAGCTCTTATGGTAGCATTATCAGTTGGCCAGGGACTAAAAGGATTAAAAAGAGCATTCCAATCTAATCTATATTTGATTAGTACTAAACCGGTTCTTTCAGCAATAACAGGCCAGCCATATTCAGCTTGAGCTAAAGTTTGATTATTCTCTCCTGGATCACCATAATTTCTTATTGTCGGTTTAGTTCTCCAAACAAGCGAACCACTATTAGCATCAACAGCATTGACATATAAATCTCGAGTAACAGCTACTAATCTATTATAGGAAGGAGAATAGGCAACTGGAGTAACAAATGGAGAACCACCGGAATCATAGGACCAAACAACCGAAAGATTATTTTTATCAAGAGCAAACATTTTAGTACCAGCTACAAAGTAAACTCTATTTCCGTAAAGAAGAGGAGGCAAAGGAAGGGTTTGATTAGGGTCTTGAAAATTTGTTTCTCCTTTAGGAATTGTTTGTCCTGAAGAATAAGAAGCTAAAATAGAGCCATTACTAGCATTAAGTTTATAAAGTGTTCCATTAGAAGAAAGAACAAAAAGAGCATCTGTTTGAGGGTCATAAGCTGGAGTTGAATCAATTCGAGCTCCACCTGGATTTACATTCCAAATAACAGAACCATTTGAATTATTAAGAGCATAAACTCCTCTTGAACCAGCAGCTATATAAACTCTTCCCCCTCCAGTAATTGGTTGAGAGTTTCTTGGCAATCTAAATTTACCTGGTACAGGATTACCATTAGCATCTGGACCATTCCAACTCCATTTCCATTTCCAAGGAGGTGAGACAAACTGAGGAGTATAGGAGGTTCTCATAGGATCATGAGCAAATTGAGTCCATTCCTCAAAAGTTGTCGTTGTTGGTGTAGGTGCTGATTGAGCATTAACAGTCACTGAATCAGAAGCAGAACCAGAAGAATTAGTGCAAGTTAAAGTATAGGTGTAAGTTCCAGCTGAAGAAAGAGAGATTGATTGAGAACCTGAAGTTGATTTTGAACCAGACCAAGAACCTGAAGCAGTACAAGAGGAAGCATTTTGAGAAGTCCAGCTAAGAGTAATTGAAGTTGGAACTGTAATCGAAATTGGACCATCAGAGTTATTGACTTTAAGATCAACAGTTGGTAGAGGTGCTGGTTGAGGAACTTGAACATTTACTGAACAAGAAGTTGATTTTGTTTCTGAACCTGAAGTAACAGTTAAGTTAGCAGTATAAGTTCCAGCTGAAGAGAAGGAAGTTGAACAAGTTGAAGAAGAACCAGAACAAGCTCCTGACCAAGAATAAGTATAAGAACCTGTACCTCCAGAAACTGAAGAAGTAAAGGTTACTGTTTGATTGATATTAGCTGGATTAGGAGAAGCTGAACAAGAAACAGAAAGTGGAGGATAAGAAGGAGTAGAAGTAACCTCATAAACTACTGTGAGAATAGCTGAATTTGCTGGATCATCTGAATAATCTATCCAGGATTGCCAAACGTTGCTTGAATTTGTAGTTCTAAAAGTTAATCCTATTTTTCCCTTAAAGTCTGGTCTATTTACTATTTCTTGAACAATTTTAGCTAAATTAGAGGAGATAATTTTTTGTCCTTGACTAACTACATAAAACGATTGGTAAACATAATTAGATGTTCGAGGATAAATGGTGGAGATTCTTTTTCCAGAATAACCATTAACAAAATCAGGAGGATTACTAGTAGCATAACCATACCAATAACCTGTGAGTTTAATTGGTCCGTAGTTGTCTGAATTAGCTGTTAAAGTTAAAGTTGAAGAAACAATTTTAGCTCCTTTGGGTATATCAGTTTCAAAAATCCAACCGCCATCGTAAACTTTACCGGAAGTATATCTATCATAACCTAAATACATTTGGCCCCAAGGAGCTGACGAAGGAAGAGTATAGATTCTGGTTCCAATTGATTCTGCATCTCGATTAGTATTAGAAATCGTATAAGCTTTAGTAACAGTGGTTGTTGTTTGATTAATTATGATTGATGCTGATTGAGCATTAACGGTTACTGAATCAGAAGCAGAACCAGAAGAATTAGTGCAAGTTAAAGTATAATTGTAAGTTCCAGCTGAAGAAAGAGAGATTGATTGAGAACCTGAAGTTGATTTTGAACCAGACCAAGAACCTGAAGCAGTACAAGAGGAAGCATTTTGAGAAGTCCAGCTAAGAGTAATTGAAGTTGGAACTGTAATCGAAATTGGACCATCAGAGTTATTGACTTTAAGATCAACAGTTGGTAGAGGTGCTGGTTGAGGAACTTGAACATTTACTGAACAAGAAGTTGATTTTGTTTCTGAACCTGAAGTAACAGTTAAGTTAGCAGTATAAGTTCCAGCTGAAGAGAAGGAAGTTGAACAAGTTGAAGAAGAACCAGAACAAGCTCCTGACCAAGAATAAGTATAAGAACCTGTACCTCCAGAAACTGAAGCAGTAAAGGTTACTGTTTGATTGATATTAGCTGGATTAGGAGAAGCTGAACAAGAAACAGAAAGTGGAGGATAAGAAGGAGTAGAACCTGAAAGAGGATAAATTTTGAAAGCAACATCGGTTTTAAGATTATTAATATTTAAAGTGACATATCCTTGGTAATCGCTTCTTTGAGTTTGAGTCGAAGTAACTCCAGTGTAAGTATCCCACCATTCAATTAGATAATCATAATTTGGATTTAATTTAATCCTAACTTGACCTGATTGATAAGTATAGTAATTTCGATAAGCGTTGTACCAGGTATAATCAGTATTTTGAATCCAACCATAAGCTTTATTAAGGTAAAGATTTTTTTGCCCTAAAACTCTAAGTTTAGAATTAGAAACAGAGGCTTGCAAATTAACATAACCTCCTTTATTTACATCAAGGTTACTTACGAATTTAGCAAATGGTTTACTTATTTCTTCTCGATTAATATATCTCAAATGGTCAGAATACCAATAATCCGGAGCAAAAATTTGAGCAGAATTAAGTTGAGCCCAAAGCATATTGTGATAATAAACACCAGAATTAGGTTGTTGAAGTTCAGAAACAGGCATCCAATTGCTTCCACTAATTCCATGCTCCCCTATAAGAACTGGCTTGCCAACATTATCTTTAGCAGTATTAACTCCTAAAGAGTAAATAAAGGAAACTTCATCATAAGTATAATTTTGAGGAGCTACTTGAGGATTGTTAGTATATTCATGAACATCGGCATAATTAATATCTGGGAAATAAGTATTATTACCCCAAAATTGAGGTCGCCAACAACACCAGAATGAAGTAGAAGCTAAATGAGGGTGAGAATCAACAGTATGCATAAACTGAGCAAAAGCTTGAGCTGTTCTCCAGTGAGGGGATGTTCCGCTTCCTGGCGGATCTTCATCGGGTGGTCCTTCGTTGTTTAATTCCCAAGCAAAAATATTTGGTGAATATCCCCACCTAGCTGCTAAATATCTATACCATTGTCTTAAGAGCCACCTAGCTTTAGTATTTTCAGGTTGGTAATATCCATCTCCTTTAAAAATATCTGTCCAAGTGCCATCCATCTTGAGTCTATTTTGAATAGCATCATTTTTATCATGAACAACTAATTGAAGATAGACTCCTGCCTTTTCTGCTTCTTCTACTAACCAATCAATAAAAGCTGCTCCCCGAGGATCAACATAAGTATGTTGGTCGGCTATTGGATTTCTAATAACTTCACCGCCTAAACTACCATCGCTCAAAACTGGTTTAATTGAAAATTTATAAATATAGACTTGACCATTCGAAACATTATCTAAATAAAGATAAATATTTTGCCAGCCTTGAGTAGCCGTAAATTCATAGGTAGCAGTTCGCCAAGTATGATTTTGATTATCGTAAGGAAAGAGAATTTGATTAGGAGAATTTCTCATAAAAGATTCAAATTCACTAATCGTGTGTTGGCGCCACATAATATCAGGAGTTCCTGCTTTTACAACAAAACCATAAGGATAACCAGAAACTCTTGGACCAGAAATATTAGAAGTTTTATAAACAATTTCTACTCGATATTTTTGACCAGCTTTCAATCTTGGTCCTAACATTTCATTGCCCCAAGTTGTTAGCCAAAACCTAAAACCATCTGGATAAAAAAGAGGATAAGAAAGCTCTCCATAGGTGGGGACTTTTTCTCCAGTTCCATTATCATAAGCAAATAAAGTCATATAACCTTCATTACCCATTCTTTCAGCTGAACTTATCCAACGAGCAAAATTAGTAGAGTAAGCTCCAATGCCAGCTAACCATATTCTTTCATAATTCAATCCTGTTCCAATGTATTGGGAATAACCAAAACTTGCATTCGGATTACTAGATTTATTATCATACCAAGCTGGCCCAATAGGAAAGTATAATTCTCCGTTAGAAAATTCAAAGTATCTTGGATCTGATTTGCTTACACCAATAAATCCTTTTCTAATCGGCGTTAAAGCTGTAAATTGACCAATGTAAGTGGTCACATCTTGATTTTTATCCTTTACTCTAATAGACACTTTATAAGTTCCTGTTTTTTGTGGAGAAAATCTTAAAACCCAATAAGATTTATTTGTTTCCTCAAAAATCATATTTCTACCCGATCCACTTCGAATAACTTCAACTGTCCAAAAGGCTGGTTGAGTATATGTTTTTCCAGATTCTACATGATAAAAAATACCATCTACACTAACACCTATTTTAGGTTTTACTCCAGCAGGAGGATTTTCATCATAAGAAAAAAAATAATTTTCTGCTGCAGTATTAACATTAAATTTAATTTCAAATTTTTCGTAAACTCTAACAGAACTAGGAAAAGAACTAATTAAAGAAACAGGAGATGATTGAGAAATGGAAAAAAACAAAGGAATTAAGACCAAAAATGTTAATCCAAAGTATTTTCTTTTCATTTTTGAATTATTTAAATTATTACCGACATTTTTTTAAAAAAAAATAAAATTGTGGAAAAGCTGGAATTGTGGAAAACTTGAATTTTTTAAGCTTTTTGGTTTTCAATCTTTAAAAGGGGGATAAAAATTAAAATTGCTAATGAAGTTAAACCTGAAACAATAATGAGCGGTGCTAAACCGATTTTTGAGTAAAGATATCCACCTAAAGCTTCTGAACCCATAAGTCCCAAATTCATAATAGAAGTTATAAAAGCAAAAACGCTACCTGCAAGTTTTGGATTAGTTTTTTCTGCAGCAAAAGTTAGCATTGTTAAGAAGAAAATGGATCCTAAAAATCCGAAAACTAAACTATCAATGATTGCTAAAATTCTTGCAATTAATAAATTATTCTTTACAAAAGAAGTGAGATAAATTAAACTCCAAAAAGTAGATAATCCTCCTAAAATTACGGTCAAGATTAAAAGTTTTCTTAATGATATTGATTTTGATATAAAATTAAAGAAAATAGCTCCTAAAGCAGAACTTATAGCGCTAAGTGAGGCAAGTGATCCTAAAAATATTTTTGAAAATTTTAAAACATCTACTTGATAAAAGAACATTGGAGCACCATAAGAAGGAGAAAACCTCCATAAAAATAAAAACAGATTCACTAATAAAAATTCTTTATTCAACACTGCTTCTTTAAATGAATTTTTAAACTCCATAAATCTCAAAACTGGTTCCTCTTCGGTTTTTCTTAAAATTAAAATTGTAATAAGAGCTACTATTAAAGGAAATAAAAATGCTATTCCAAAAGTTGTTTGAGCTCTTAATTTTTCTGCTACTAAACCTCCAGCAAATCCAGTAATTATTTGAGCAATATAAACTGCTAACCATTGAAATGACTGAAATTCTGACAATCTATTTTCTTTTTTACCGATTTCTATCATTAAAGCATCAGTAACTACATCTTGAAAAGCATAAGCAAAAGATGAAATAGTTAAAATCAAAAGTAAAAACCAAACATTATAATTAGAAGTTAAAGCTAAAATTAACCAACAAAAAGCAGCTAATAAACTTGATAATATTAAATAATTTTTTCTTTTACTACCAAATAAAGGAATTAAGTCAGAAATAAAACCCCATAAAGGTTTTAACGCCCAACCTAAAATTGTTATAGCACTAAAATAAGCGAGTTGAGTAGCAGTTAATTTTAATGATTCCTTTAAAAGAAAATTTAAAGTAAGATTAGGTAAAGATGAAAGA
Source organism: bacterium HR35 (assembly GCA_002898235.1). Lineage (GTDB taxonomy): Bacteria > Patescibacteriota > Minisyncoccia > UBA6257 > HR35 > HRBIN35. Next base: position 26,574 of record BEIL01000001.1, on the reverse strand, counting down.
CCATTCGGCGAGAAGAAATAAACCAAAGCAAAAATTATGATGTATTTTAATCTTGATAGCATTATGTTTAATTATAAATCAATTCGAAATTCATAACCATATTTTTTAAAACCTGATTTTAAGTACCAATTATGAATATTCTTTCTTTCAAACCTACTTGTAGCGATTAACTTATAACATTTTAAACTTCTTGCTTTTTTAATGACTTCATTTAAAAGTTTTGTGCCTATTCCCTGTCCTCTATATTTTTCATCTATATAAATATCTTCTAATAACCCGTATGGTTTTTTGTGTAAATCATTTTTAATTAAATATAGATAAGCCCTGCCAATCTTCTTTCTACCATCAAAAACCTCAAATTTAATTGCTCTACGTTTAATAAATCTTTTACTAATTTTTATCATTAACTATTATATTTTTATTCCTATTTTAAACTTGCCTTCTCTTAAAAAATATAAAGACAATGAAGCTAAAGCTAAACCTAAATCACGAAAACCTGAAGGAGTAAAGCCCAAAGAAAAAAGAAAAATTGAAATAAGATGTAAAGTGGCTAAAAGAGAAACTATTTTAACAAATATACCCAAAATAAAACAAATGCCAATTAAACAATCTAAAAAACCATTCAGCAAAACTATCTTCTGCTTAAAAATATCATTCATATAAACAAACTTAACTTCAGGAATTAAATCAACCCATCTTTGAGGAAAAATTAACTGGCTAATGCCAAAATAAAGAAAAACAATTCCTAAACCTATTCTTAAAATTAATTTACCGTAATCTTCCATTATTGTTTTAGTTTACCTATTTCAAATTGTTCTAAAGTTTTTTCTGGTTTTTCTTCGCCTCCATGTTTATTTTCAAATGCTTGAGTACCATCCTTGCCACATAAAGCTGAAATTTTATCTGAACCACCTGGATGTTTATCAATCCACTGAGTTAAATCATAAACTCTGTCTCGAATAACAGTCCAGCAACTTTCCTTAGAATTATGTTGAGCTACTTCTTCTAACGTATAAAGCTTTTCTTGTGGTTGAGCTGAATTTTGCTCTAATTGTTGATTATTTAAAATTTCAGTTGAGGTCGAACCAAAAGTTTCTAATAAATCATTATTAGAAATAGCAGATGGAAGCGAAAATTGATTAGATACTTGATTATGATTAATTTGAGATTTTTTATTGGTAAATTTAAAAAAAACTAAACCTCCAACAACAATTATCATAACAGTTATCAAACCTATATAAATTGATTTTTTTCCCATTATTTTATAAAAATATATTTAAAAATTTCAACTTTATTTTACAACCATTAAAATAGCTCCCAGAGTAATAAAAATTACTCCTAAAGCTGATTTTAAAGTTAATTTCTCAGCCAAAAATAAAACTGACAAAATTAAAACAAAAACAACACTTAATCTATCTAAAGCAGCAACTCCTGAAGCTGGTCCTAATTTTAAAGCTAAAAAATAAAAAAACCAAGATAAAGCTCCAGAAACACCAGCCAAAATGATAAATAATAATGCTTTATTATCTATTGTTTTTAATAACTGAAATTTACCCAAAACTAAAGAAACAATAACCAAAAACAATGTCATAATAATTGCTCTTACTGTAGTAGCTAAAGTAGAATCAATATTAGAAACACCAAGTTTACCAAAAATAGCTACTAAAGCTGCACTAATAGCTGAAAGCAAAGCAAAAATTATCCAATTAAATTTTGCTATTTCCCCTCCTCCCATTTTTCAGCATTTTCCAAAATGTCGCCCTCTTTAAAAAGAATAGCTTTTAAAACTTCTCGCCATTTAGGTAATTTTCTTGTTAGCCACTCTAAATCAATAGCAAAATGTTCAAATTCTTCTTCTTGAGCATGCTCCATAATAGCTCTGACTTCTGGGTCTTTAGTGACAGCTATTCTTTGTTGATACCAATTAATTGCCTCAGCTTCTTCAACTAATGAAGCAATAATTCTAGCAAAATCTCTTAATTCTGGAGACAATTCCTCTGGTGGTTCGTGGTATTGATCAAAGCCTGCCATTTAAAAATTAAAAACCAATGCGACCTTAAATTAATTATAACCTACTCATATCTTAAAGCAACAATAGGATCTAAATTACTTGCTCTTTTTGCTGGATAATAGCCAAATATTAAACCAATAGCCGTTGAAACAATAACTGAAATTAAGATTGCTTTTAATGAAATATAAGTTGTAATATTAGCAATCTTACTTACTCCATAAGAAATTAAAATTCCTAATAAAATTCCGAAAATTCCACCTAACAAAGTTATAAAAACTGATTCTAATAATATTTGATTCAAAATATCACTATTTCTTGCTCCAACAGCCTTTCGAAGTCCAATTTCTTTTGTTCTTTCAGTAACGCTGGTTAACATCATGTTCATAATCCCTATTCCACCAACCAAAAGTGAAACTCCAGCGATAAAGGAAAGAAAAATTGTAAAAGTATTAATAATTGAAGTTAAAGTACTTAAAATATCTTCTTGAGAAAAAACAGTAAAATCAGGTTCATCAACTCGATGTAAAACCGTTAATCTATTTGTAATTTCCTCTCTAACTTTTTCAATATTTTCTTTTGAATCGACTTTCACAGCAATAGAATTAAAATATTCTGTTCCCGCTAATTGTTTTTGCATAACAGTATAAGGAATAATAACAAAATCATCATAACTTACAAAACCAGTCGAGCCTTTAGCCTTTAAAATACCAATAACTCGAAAAGTCAAATTTCTAATCTTAATCTTTTTACCAATTGGATCAACATCGCCAAATAAATCTTTAGCAATTTGATTTCCTAAAATAGCAACTTTTGAATAACTTCTTATTTGTTCATCGGTAAATAAATTTCCATTTTCAATTTCCATATTTCTTACCGTAAAAAAACCAATATCAACCCCTAAAACAGTTGTATTTCTATTATTTCCTGTTTCTGCTACAACTTGAAATCTTCTTTGGACTTCAGGAGAAATAGCAACAATATTATCAATTTTTTTAATTTCTTCAACATCATCTCTTTTCAAAACTTGCGCCTCTCCTCTTCCACTTGAAACAAAGCCTCTTCCTGGCTGAACAATACCCGGAAAAACAATTAAATTATTTGAACCTAAGCTTTCAATGCTTCTTTGAATGCTAACTTTTGAACCTTCACCTAAAGAAATCATCGAAATAACAGCAGCAATACCAATAATAATTCCTAAAATTGTAAGTCCTGTTCTTAATTTATTACTTTTTAATGAATCAATTGATTCTTGAATTAAATCATTTATTCTCATTGTTATGATATAAAATCTTCCTATTTTTAACTTTTTCTTCGCTAATTAATTCTCCATCTCTAATTCTAATTATTTTCTCTGCATGTTCGGCAACATACTCTTCATGAGTAATTAAAACAACAGTTATTCCTTTTTCAATGTTTAATTTTTGAAAAGTATGTAAAACCACTTCTCCAGTTTTAGTATCTAAATTGCCAGTAGGTTCGTCAGCTAAAATAATTTCTGGATCATTCATTAAAGCTCGAGCAATAGCCACTCTTTGCATCATTCCACCAGAAAGTTGATTAGGATAATGATAAATAAAATCTAAAGGAAAGGCAGATTCTTTTAAGCATTCAATTGCTTTTTCTTTTTTTTGAGATGGATTTAAATCAGAATAAATCGAAGGCAAAATAACATTTTCTAAAACATTTTTTCTTGGTAGTAAAAAGAAGGCTTGAAAAACAAAACCAATCTTTTTATTTCTTAATTTAGCTAATTCTTCATCTTTTAATTTCGAAACATCTTGTCCATCTAAAATATAAGTTCCGCTTGTTGGTCTGTCTAAAAGTCCAATAATATGCATTAAGGTAGATTTTCCTGAACCAGATGGACCCATAATTGAAATAAATTCTCCCTTATTAATCTTTAAATTAATATTCTTTAAAGCAACAGTTTCTATTTCTCCATTTTTATAAATCTTGGAAATATTTTGAAGTTCAATCATTGGCTTTGAAATTATCTTTGAATATTTTGAGGTCTTGATTGAGGAGCAAATTGTCTCGGGTTAGGTAATAATCTTTGGAATAAACCTTGAGATTGTCGGTTATTATTATTATTTTCAATCTTTTTAATTATCACAACATCTCTTTCTTTTAAGCCCTCCAAAATTTCTGTATTATTACTATCAGAGAGACCTATCTTAACAAAAACTCTTTTGGGAGGATAATTTAATTTTATTGGTCTATTGGTTACTTGGGTTATATTTTCTCTTTCATCTGGAACCTCAACATAATTTCTATTATTTATACTTTTAATTGCTGAATTGGGTATTGTTAAAACATTATTTTTTGTTTGAGTAATTATCTCAACATTAGCAGTCATTCCAATCTTCACTTGTGAATTATTTTCCATACTTACTTTAACTAAATAATTAACAACTCCTTGGTTGATTTCTCCGATTGGTGAAATATAAAATACCTTACCTTTTAATTTAATATTAGGTAAAGCATCGAAAGTTATAATTGCCTTTTGCCCGATCTTAACTTCAGCAGCATCAATTTCATTTAATGAAACTTCAACAATTTTTTCGTTAGAAACTAATTTGGCTAAAACAGAATTAGAAGATACATAATCATTTATTTTTACATTTACATCTTGTATTATTCCATTTATTGGAGCATAAATATAATAGTCTTTTAAATCTTCTTTTAAATCATTAAGTTTATTTTCCTTTTGTTGAAGAGCAAGCTCTAAAGATTTAATATCATATTCTTTTTGTCTAAGTGTATCTTGATAGTTATTTAGACTATTTACTAATGAAGATAAAGAATCGAGATAATTACTATACTTTCCATAAATAGAATTTAAATCATTATAATGTCTATCAATAATTTCTTGTTTTGTATGATAGGCCTGACTTAAACTTAGATCTTCTTTTAATCTTCTAATTAAATCTAATCCAGATTTAATAAAATCTTGAGTTTTTAAAAGAAAATTATAAGAATCTCTAACTAAATTATAATCAATATTTTGAGTATTAAATTTTGCTGTTTGAAGGTTTTGGGAAATTAAAACAAAATTATTTTTCAATTCATTGTATGTTTTCTGAAGGTCATTAGAATTTACTGAGCTTTGAGGAAAATAATAAAGATAATAATCAATGTTATAAATAGTAGAATCTAAGTCTTTTTCAAAATAAACCTTTCTTACTTTTTCTAAATCATCTGGATAACTTACAAAAATATCATTTAAATTTTTAAGTAAATCTTCGTAACTTTTTTTCAAATCATCTCCTCTTAAAGTCCTTTGATAATCATCTTTGGCTTTAGCTAAATTCAGTTTTGAATTTTCAATATCTAATTCTAAATCTCGGATTTGTTTTTTAATATCTGAATCATCTAAAACGAATAAAAGTTGTCCTTTGCTAACATAATTGCCTTCTTTAACGTAGATATTTAAAATTTTTCCAGAAATAGTAGGTTTAATTTCAAAAACATCAGTTGAAGTAACGTAACCAGTTCCAGAAACGCTTTTTTGAATTGTCCCCTTTTCAACTTTAGCTAAAATATAACCTTCGCTAATTTGATTATTTTTAATTTTTGAATAAGCAAAATAGAAAATGCCAACTAAAATCAAGATCGCGAAAAAGAGCAATTTTTTATTTTTTAAAATTCTTTTAATCATTTTTGTTTCACAATTTTTTGAAGACCTTTTAGCTGTTTTTCTAAATACGACATTATTTTTTTAACTTCAGAAAACTTCATTAAAGTAATCATTCCCTTCATACCAAAAACCAATAACTTTTCTCCTTTTTTAATCTTTAAATCATCTCTTGCTTCTTTAGGAATAACAACTTGTCCTTTCTCGCCCAAAACAGTTGAACCATAGAATTTCTTTTCAAATTTTTTAAAATTTTTCTTAACCATAGTTACATTATATCATACTTTTATGAAAAGTAAGATTTATTATTTATTTTAATAAATTTGCCTTTAATAAGCTTATATAACTCACCTACTATCAATACAAGAGAACTTAAAATTAAAATAACAAAAAATTCAAATAAACTTATTTCACTAAAGCCTAAAATTGACCGCGCTGTTGAATTAAAAATCACAAAGTATTGTAAAAACAATGATAAAATAATTTCAACGATTATGTAAGGATTTAGTTTAAAACTTAATCTAAATATACTTCTATTTAATGATCTTAAATTTAAGGCATTATAAAGCTGAGTTAAGCTCATAACTAAAAATGCATAAGTTCTAGCTTTATTTAGGTCAAACAGATATTCAGCACTAAAAATTAAAACAGTTAATATCATCATTATTGATGCCATCATTAAAAGAAAAGGCAATAAATCAAGGCTTATTAACGACTCTCTGGGGTTTCTTGGTTTTGATTGAAGTTCATAACCGTGTTCTTTTTCAAAAGCTAAAGCTGTTCCAACCAAAGTATCAGTTACAAAATTTAAAAATAAAATATGTGTTGGTTTTAAAATAAATGGAAAACCTAAGATTAGTGAAGCCAAAATCGTTAAGCTTTCGGCAACATTAGTGGTAACCAAAAAGAAAACAACTCTTTTAAGATTGTTAAATATTTTTCTTCCCTCAATAAAACCTGAAAGTAAACTTTCCAAATTATCATCAATTAAAATAATATCACTAGCTGATTTAGCAATTTCTGAACCACGTTTTCCCATACAAACTCCGACTTCTGCTTTTTTTAAAGTTAAAACATCGTTAACGCCATCACCGATATAAGCAACTGAATAACCCAATTTTTGATAAAGTTCTAAAATTTTTAATTTAGTTTCAGGAGTAATTCGAGCAAATATGTAAGTATTTTTTAATACTTCTTTTAGTTTTTCATCAGATAAACCTTTAATTTCTTCCTCATCAACTGCATTTAAATTTTCAAAACCAATTTCTTTAGCAATATAAACTGCTGTTGCTTTATGATCACCTGTCAAAATCCTAATATCTATTCCTGCTGATTTTAATTTAGCTATTGTTTCTTTAATTCCTCTTTTCGGAGGATCATACAAAGCAATCAAACCAACAAAAATTAAATTTTCTTCTCTTTCTCCTTCATTATAAGCAGCAGCTAAGATAGTAAAACCATTATTAGCATATTCAAGAGCTTTATTTAAAATTTCTTCTTTATTTTCAAATTCTTTTACACCTTCATAAGTCAAAATATAATCGCAATCATTAATTATTTTCTCAAAAGCACCTAAATAGTAAGATTCAATCCTTTCATGTTCAACAATAACTCTTTTATGTTTTTTAATTCTTGAAAATGGTTCTCTTTTCTTTATTTTTTCTTTTTCTAAGATTTCTTCTCTTTTAAAACCAGATTTTTCTAACAAAATAAGTAAAGCAATATCTCGAGGATTACCTTTAAATTTAAATTCTCCATCTTTAATTATTGAGCCTTCACTGACGATAGCGCAAATATTTAAAAGTTTAATCAAGGGATAGTTTTCTAAAATATTTATTTCTTTGCCATCTTTCAAAAATTTTCCTTCTAAATTATAACCTTCTCCCGTAATTTCAATCTCTTCATTATTAACAAATATTTTTCTTACTGTCATAATATTTTCAGTTAAGGTTCCAGTTTTATCTGAAAGCAAAAGATTAATAACTGATAAATTTTCAGTTGCCTGTAAATTTTTAACTAAAATATTTTTCTTATATAAAGCATAAGCACTGATTACTAAAAGAACAGTTATAATCACGGGCAATCCTTCAGGAATTGAAGAGACAAAAGACGATAAAACAAAAAGCAAGGTCTCTGTCCAGTTATAATTTTTTCGAAAAGCAAAATAAAAAATCAAGATTGAAGTTGAAACAGCGATCAAAATCATTCTCAAAATTAAATCTTTAGAAAGTTTTTCAAAATGAGGTGCAAATTGTTCTATTTTTTTAAATTTTTCGTAGATTGAGCCTATATAAGTTTGAATACCCGTTGCTACAACAATTCCTTTCCCCTTTCCTTCAACAACATAACTCCCCATAAAACCAATATTTTTCATTTCAGATATTGGTGTATCCTCTGATAAGATTTTAATATCTTTTTCAACAGGTAAAGATTCTCCAGTTAAAATTGATTCATCAACTTTTAAATTTTCAATTTCAAAAAATCTTAAATCAGAGGGGATAATGTCTCCTTCTTCAACAAAAACAATATCACCCGGGACTAAATTTTCAGCATTAATCTCAATCAATTCTTTATCTCTCAAAACTTTAGCTTTGGGTTTTAAAAGTTCTTTTAATTTCTTTAGAGTTTTTTCTGTTCGTAATTCAAAAAAGAAACCTATAAAAGCATTAACTAAAATTATTAAAATAACGACAAAAGAGTCAGCAAATTTACCTAAATATAAAGTCAAAATTAAAACAAAAAATAAAACTAAATTAAAGATATTTTTAAATTGCTTTAGAAAAATCCTGGTTAAAGAAACCTTTTCTTCTGGCAAAGAATTTTTCCCATATTTTAAAAGTCTTTGTTTAGCTTCTTCAGTAGTTAAACCAACAAAATCTGTTTCAAACTCTTCTAATACCCGTTTTATCTCCCAAGAATGATAAATCATATTTTATTATTAATATTTCAAAATCAAAACTATGGTTGGAAAAGATATTCTGGTTTAAATTCTACTTCTTTTATTTGAGAAAATTGTTGTGCAGTTTTTTCTATCTGTAACCATAATATTTTAACCCGACAAGAACCACCTAAAGTTTGATAGTAAGGATCATTAAATCCTAAAATTAAAGTTCCATCTTCTTTAAGATTAACCGATTTTAATTCAAAACCTCGAAGCGGAAATTCGGTTTCAATACCCTGATTTATTTCTTCTTGAGTTAAATTTTCTTTTCCTCTTAATAATAACTTAATTGTATCTTGAATAGGAGTTTGACTTAAAGGTATTTCTCTTTCAATTGCCACCAATCCATCTTCAGAACATTTTATATTACCATTTTCATCCTTATCTTTTTCTGGATTATAATAATAAAGTAAAACTTTCTGGTATTTGATTTCTTCAAATTTAACAGGAACTGAATAAACTTTTTGATGTTCTGCTATACCGCTTGGATTAGCTGATAAAAACAATAATTTACCGGTTTTAGTTTTTGGTTGTTTAAAATTTAATTTACCTTCAAAAGGTACAAAATCTTCTGTCATCCAATCGCTCTTTGCTCTTAAAATTGCCTTACCTAATAAATTATTTTCGCTATCGTAAAGCTCAGAAGTAAATTCTGCTTCAAAAAACCAATTGCCTTTTGCTTTTCCTTGAATCAGCAAAGGTGATTTAATTTTTTGATTTTCTTTAGGGCTAAAGATGAATATATCTGAAGAATTTTGAGAAATATTTTGAAGAATATCTTGAGAAAAATTATTCTTTTTATTATAAATAATCAAAATTATTAATAGCACAAAGATTAAAACCAAAGAAAAACTTATTAATAAAAATTTATTTTTTATTAAATTCATTTTATTATTTCAATCACTTTATTCACCGGAACTGGTGAGGTAATTGTATAAATTCCTTTTGTTTTTTCAATTGAAGGTAAAAAATCTTTGCCAATAATTTTATCATCATCTAACCAATAAATATCTAAATCAACAAGAGTATTTTTATTCCAAAACGATCTAATTTGTTTATCAGGAAAAATAAAAATCATTCCATCAAAATCAATTGGTTTTCTTACAAACATTAAACCTCTTTCCCATTCTAATGGTTCATCAGCAATTTTTAAAAGATAAATCTTATTATTTATTTGATAGGGTAATAATAGATCGCTTATTTTTTCTATTTGAAAGTCATTATTTAAATAAAATTTTCGGAAAGAAATCCTATCTATTTTTTTATTTTTAATATAAACTTCGACCCCTCCGCCAATCATTGTATCTTCAGAAAAATTTTGATCAAAAATAAAATTACCTAAAGAATAAAAAATATATTTATTTTTGTATTTTTCTATATTTTGAATAACATGAGGATGATGGCCTACAACTAAATCTACACCCGAATCAATTGCCAATCTAGCAAATTTCTGTTGTCTTTGATTGGCAAATTTTTTATATTCATCTCCCCAATGAAAACTTACAATTAAAATATCAACTTTTTCTTTTGCTTTTTTAACAGAATTTTCAAAATTTTCATTTATTACAGCTATTCCATTATTATTCTTTTCAGCATCTAAATGTTTTAAAAAGTCAGAAAAACCTAAAAAACCTATTTTAGTATTATTGATTTCTATTATCAATGGATCATAACTATTACCAAAATATTCTATATTATTCTTTTCCAAATTTTTTAATGTTTCTTCAAGTCCCGTTCTGCCATAATCGAAAATATGATTATTAGCCAAATTTAAAATGTTTATGTTAGATTCTATTAAGGCTTCAACAACTTCTGGCTTCATTTTAAAAGAATACTTGCTTCCAACTTTTTGTCCTTTATCTGTAATTGGTCCTTCTAAATTAGCAACTACATAATCGAAAGATTTTAAATAATCTAAAATTTTTTCAAACGGAAAAACAAAGTTTGAATTATTTTTTAAAATTTTATTTTCAACATTTCTATTCATCATAATATCTCCTATAAGTAAAATTTTTATTTCTTTAGATTCGATTGGAAAAAATATTTCTGGTTTAATTTTTATAATTTTGTCATCACCTTCTTTTGGATAACCTCTGCCGTCTCTATTCGATGTTGAAATATAAAAATAACCATCAGGACCTATTGTTATAGCCCTTAATCTTCCAAATTTTTGAAAAAAATAAACTTTTAATCTTTTATTGACTAAATCATATTGATATAAACCTTCACCCCTTAAGCCTGTAAAGAATAAAGAATTCTGAAAATAAATTAAGTCTGCTGGTGCCCAAGTAATATCTGGACCTGAATGAATAACCGGAGATTCCATCCCTTCTTTTCTTTCATCTCCTTGAATTACTGGCCAGCCATAATTTTTACCTTTTTCAATTAAATTTATTTCATCCAATCCAGTTTGAATGCCTGATCTTCCATGATCAATTGACCATAAATTCCCTTCGTCATCCCAAGCAATTCCTTGAGAATTTCTAATTCCATAAGCATAAACAGCGTTTTTAAATGGATTATCTTCAGGAATAGAACCATCATCTTTGATTCTTAAAATTTTTCCAGCCAAAGAATTTATGTTTTGAGAATTTTCTGAATTACCAGCATCACCAGTTGTTATATACAAATAACCATCAGGACCAAATTTTATTCTACCGCCATTATGAAATCTATTTGCTGGAATATCATCTAAAATAACTTTATCTTTTTCAAGTAAATAATTTTTTAAAGTATATCTTTCTACTCTGTTAATTAGTTTTCCGTTTTTTTCAGTTGTGTAGTAAAAATAAATAAAATTATTTTCTTTAAAATTTGGATGAAGAGCTGCTCCCAAAAGTCCTCCTTCGCCAATATGTTTTACTTCTTTAATTTCAAATTCCTTAATTAATTTTTTATCTTTCAAATCGAAAATTTTTACCCTTCCAGGTCTTTCAGTAATTAAAACTTCATTTTCATTTAAAAAAACAATTGACCAAGGAATTTCCAAATTTTCTAAAACAACCTCGAAATTATTATCAACTTTTCCCTGCTCTAATTTTTGACTTATAGTTTCTTGAGGCTTAAAAAATAATTTTTCAATTTGTGAACGAAAGACAAAAGCAAAGAATAATGCTATCAACAAAAAAATAACAAAATATTTAAAATACTTCATCATAAAATTATAACAGATAATCCGTTTAAATTGGATTATTAAAACAACTAATTTATTAAAAATTTTTACTTTTTAATTTTTATACAAAACAAAGATATTCTAACATTCTGCAGAATATTAGAATATGGTTTTATATTGAAAAAGAAAATTAATGACTAATCAAAGTTTTTGATAAATTCTACAAACTTTTTACCGAAGGGTGATAAAAAATGCACCACTCTTCTTCCTTGATATTTTTTGTTTAAAAGGCCAGCTCTTACTAAAACTCGAGTATGCTGAGAAATTGTTTTAAAATTTCCCTTTACTCTATCAGCTATATCTTCTACTGATAACCCTGGTTCTTTATCTACTAAAAGCAGAATAGAAATTCTTCGATGATTAGCTACGCCCTTAAAGTATCTTTCTAATTGAATCGGCTTTTTCATCTTTTATCTTATTATATATTAAAAAATAATTTTTACTAAATAGTTAATCTTAAATACAAAAACAACAATATTCTAATATTCTGCAGAATATTAGAATATTGTTTGGTATCAATTTAATTAAAAGAAATAAATTTAATATAGGAATAAGAGGGTTCTAAATTCAAATAAATTATTACTTATCTAATCTAATTAATAGCTTATTTTATTAATTATTTTTAATATGGTTCTAAGGGAGAAGTTTCTCTTTTTTGACATTCTCCTTTATAAGCAACACTTACTCCAGCTGCTTTTGCCATACATTCATTAGAATAAGTTTTGCCGTCTGTACCGCAAACTGGATTCCATTCTTGAGTGCAAAGAATTGATTCTTTTTGTGGCATTTCTATAGGAATTGGTTCTGTTTGAGTTGCTGGCTTCAATAGAGATTCAGATTTATTTGGCTCTAGTGATCTTATAGGAAGACGTTTCCTTAAAGGAGTTTGGGGTTCTGTAGGTTCAGTATATGTTGGTACAGGTAAAACTTTTGATGGAATTTCCTTAATATTTGGAGTTGATGTTACGGAAGTTGTCGGTTTTGTTAATCTTTCTCCAGTAGTTTCGCTTTCAGTTACTATTCCACCCGGACCTTTTTTCATTTCAGAAGAGCCAGAAACATCTTCAGCTTCAAGTTCTTTCTTTTTAGTTTCTGAAAGTATATATTTTTTAAGCTCTTTGATTGCTTCAATATTAACGATATTCGATCTTTGACTAACTGGGTTTGCTTCTTTTACTTTTTCTTCTAATTCTTTTATTACTTTTTCAACTGCTTGTTTTTCTACTGGCACTCCATTAATTGCATACCAACCTTCTGAAGATTGAATAACTTGCCACTTTTGAGCACTTTGGATTTTACCTTCTTCAATCAATCTTTTTTCAATATTTTCTTTTGCTGTTTCAATTCCTTTTTTGGCTTGTTCTGGCAGTTTTTCTTCAATTCTGGTTAAAACCTCTAAAGCTTTGAGTTCTTTCATTCCTTCTTCATAAGGCAAATTATTTAAAGCATTATTAATTCCTGCCTGGGCTGCTCTCCATGATTTATCAACTTGATTAGCAGTTACAGCATCAGAGCTTTGTCTTGCTTGAATAAGGTCATCAATTATAAGTTTGTCTTTCTCTTTGGCAATTAATTCATCAAATAAAATTAAGTGACGTGTGTTTCTTTCAGCAAGTTTTGTAATTAATTCTTCAACCCTTGAATTAACTTCTAAATTTTTAATTCTATTTGCTAACTTTTCTTGAGTTTTAACATAATTTTGAACTGCTTTTTGCAGTGCTTCTTTACTTTTTGAAGTTTCATAAACTTTGACTAATTCAGCTAATTTTTCATCAGCAATTTGTGATTCTAATTCAGCTTTTTTAACTGGATCAAAAGTAAAGAAAAGTTTAATTCCTCTGCTTAATTCTTTAACAAAATAAAATGGACTAGTTGGAAGTATGCCTACTATTTTATTAATTCCATATCCACCTACACCGTATATTGTTATTTCCTGCGCCAAAACAACCTGACTAAAAATCAATATTCCTAAAATTAAGAATATCGATATTTTTTTCATGGTTGTTTTCGAATTTAATTTTATATTTTTTTAACGACGGCCTTTATTTTATTTTAAAAAATTTCTTATGGTTGTAAAGCATTAACTGCATTAACTAAGCCTGAACCGTACAAATTATCTTTTCCTGGGCTGCCCAAATCAATTGCTGACCCTTCTAATTTTTGCTGGACTTCTGAAGGAGTGCAAACACCATCTAAATTGAAATCACAAGTTTTTCTATCTAAAACTAAAGCGGCAACACCAGTTACATGAGGAGCAGCCATTGAGGTTCCTGATAAAGTTGCATAAGTCTGTCCTTTATAAGTTGAATAAATTGAAACTCCTGGAGCAGCTAAATCAACTTCAGGACCGCGAGAAGACCAACTTGCTAATTGATTGTTTTGATCAGTAGCTGAAACAGCAATAACTTCAGGATAAGCAGCTGGATAAGTTACTGCTCCGCCAGTATTTCCAGCAGCAGCCACCATCGTTATTCCAGCATTATAAACTCTTAAAATTGCATCATGAAAAGATTGAATGTCAGCCGAAGTTCCTAAACTCATATTTATAACCCAATCTTCTCCTTGATTTTGTTTTTGCTGAACAACCCAATCTAAACCTTCAATCACATCAGATAAATAACCAGAACCATTAGCTCCTAAAACTTTAACCGCATATAAATCAATATTTGGTCCAACACCAACAACTCCAATTGAATTATTAATAGCAGCAACAATTCCAGCAACATGTGTGCCATGCCCATTATCGTCATTAGGAGATTTCCAAGGATAAATAGTGTTAATACCTCCTTTAATATTCGCTTGCATGTCAGGATGCTTTAAATCAATTCCAGTATCAATAATTGCTACTTTAATTGGATCACCTGTTGTTAAATTCCAAATTTGTTCAGCATCAACTCGATCAATTCCCCAAGGTAATGTTTGTGGAGGTTGAGGTTTTGCGCCTTGCACTTTTATTGCTTCTACTTTATCCAATGCTTCAACAATAACATCTTCATCAATTCTTAAAACTTCTTTAGATTGTTTTAAAAGTCTTTCAGCTGAAGGAGTAAGTAAAGCGACCTTACCATTTATCAATCTCAAATCTTTAACTTTTTCTCCTCCAACTTTACTTAAAACTTCTTCTTTAACTTTTTCATCAAATCCACCCTTAAAAACAACAATTTTTCTTGAAGGTTGTTCTTTTTGAGCAAAAGAAAATAAGCCGACAAAAAGACTGAAAATAAAAGTTAGTACTATTAAAAAATAATAGAATGCAATTTTTTTCATAATATAAATTAAATTAAATTAAATTAAAAAATTACTGGCGACTTTTTAATTATAATAATAAAATTTATAAACATATAGCCGAACAATAGATTTTAAAAAATTCAAAAATTAATTTAATTATAGTATTTTTTTCACTCCTATCGTTTCTTTTTCCACATAAATTATATAAACTTCTTTATTCTTTGTAAAAATAAAATCTGCTCTATCGTATGGTCCATAAATTCTACCGTTTAACCACAAATATTCATTATTATCTCGCTTATAAATAAAAGTTGACGATAATCCATCATCAGAAGAATAAAATTTAATTAAATCACCATCTATTTCAAATGTTTTATTATTAATCATAACATAGCTCTTATTATCCTTTTTATAAAACCATTTATCATTTAAACCATCATCAGATAAAGAAAATATCGAAACATTTTCAGGCGGTGGTCCATAAAGTTTATAAGTTTGGTCATCAATTTTGAGATAATAATCTCCATTAAGTTCATATATCAATGCGAAACGAGAGCCATTATTTGAAAGAATAAAATTGTAAATTATATCATATGGGCCGTAGATTTTATTATCCAGCATAGCGTAATAAACATAAGAATTGTCTTTTTGAATTCTATATACTACACCAAATTTTTTATTGACATTCGATAAAACCAAATATTCAACATCAAAATCATAAGGACCAAAAATTTTATCATTAACCCTAATATACCTCTTATTATTTTTTAAATAAGCCTATCCATAATTTAAACCATTAGGAGAAAAAACGGGTGAAGATGCAAAATCATAAGGTCCATAAGTCCTATCATTAATCTGAACATAATAATAGTCATCTACTCCATATTTTTGAAAACGCCAACCATATCTAGAGCCATCGTTAGAAAAGGAAATATTAAAGTTAATAAAACTAAAATAATAGTAAGGACCGTAAATTTTATCTTCAACTCTAACATAGTATTTCCAATTTTCTTTTTCTGCTTTAGCATATGCAAAAGCGAATTTTGAACCATCCGGAGAAGTAGTAAAATAAAATGTAGGAATACCACTATCCCACATTCCCATTTCGAATGCATATAGATAAGGTCCATAAATTTTATCATTTACCCTAACATAAAATTCGCGGTTTTTTACATACCACCAGCTATATTTTGAACCATCTTTAGCTATCGAAAAACCACCGGCTTCTTTATAAGGTCCAAAGGTTTCATCGTTTACTCGAACATAATATTCATTATCTTTTTTATATTGCCAACCATATTTAGAACCATTTTCCGAAAAAATCGGACCTATTAACTCATCATAAGGACCAAAAACTTCGTCGTTTAATTGAATGTAACTTTTTTTGTCTTTAAAATATACTGCAAATAAATAATCTTTATCGTCACCTTTAACAAAACCAAAGTTAACTAAATATTTGCTTTCTAATAGTAATTTAGAACTTTTTATTTCTTCATTTTCCGATTTTTGAACCTCTTCTTTATTTATTTTCTTTGGCTCTAACTCTTCTAAAACTGGCTTTTTATTTATTTCTCTAGCAAGAAAAATAATTGTTCCAATAGCAAAAATTAAAACTACAAGAACAAATAATAAAAAAATTTTTTTATTTCTCATTCCTTTAATTAAATTTTAACATTATTTGAAATTTTTTAATAACCTATCTAATGCCATTAATAATGCTGAATTTCTTAATGATATTTGATATTTTTGTGAAGTTTCCCAAACTTTATCAAAAGCTTGACTTAAATATTCTTCTAATTTTTGAAAAACTTCTTCCTTATTCCATTTTCTATTTTCAATATTTTGAAGCATTTCAAAATAAGAAACAATTACTCCACCAGCATTAGCCAAAATATCAGGAACAACAATTATTCCTCTTTGATTTAAAATTTCATCTGCTTCTTCGGTTATTGGATTATTGGCCATCTCTAAAATTATCTTTGCTTTTACTTTGTGAGCATTATCTTTATTAATTACATTTTCAACCGCAGCTGGAATTAAAACATCAACATCAAGCTCTAAAATTTCTTCATTAGTTATATCTTTACCTAATCTTGAATCACAAACACTACCAACACAATAACAACCACTTATCATTCCTCTTTCTTTTTTACATTCCATAACTAATTCTGGATTAAAACCTTTTTCACTATAAATTCCTCCTTTACTATCAGAAAGAGCAATTATTTTGTAACCATTTTTATACAAAAATTTGGCAACATTATAACCAACATTACCAAAACCTTGAATTGCCACTGTTAATTCATTTTTATTCAAATTCATTTTTTCTATTAATTTATTCAAAACAATTTCTCCGCCTTTACCTGTTGCCTCTTCCCTTCCTTCAATCCCTCCATTTTCAATTGATTTCCCCGTAAAAGTTGCTAATAACTTATTCTTGTCTGCGTTGATCTGCGTTATTTTAATATACTCATTCACCATCCAATCCATAATTTTTGAATTAGTATTAACATCAGGAGCAGGAATATCTTTATCAGGTCCAATAAAATCATAAATCTTTCTTACATATTCTCTTGAAAGTCTTTCTAATTCAGCTTCAGATAAATTTTTTGGATCAACTTTAATTCCTCCCTTAGCACCACCTAATGGCAAACTAGCTAAAGAACATTTCAATGTCATAAGCAAAGCCAAAGTTTTTATTTCATCTTCATTAACTTCAGGAAAATATCTTATTCCTCCTTTATATGGTCCTAAAAAATTATTATGCTGAACTCGATAGCCTTCAAAAATTTCTAATTCACCATTATCTCTTTTTAAAGGAATAAAAACTTTAATAATTCTTTGGGGAAAACTCAAGATTTTTAATAACTCTTCGACTTTTGTTTTATCATGCCCAATTTTTATTAATAAATCAGCCAGTTTTTTTATTTTTGCTAATGTGTTTTCATAAATATTCATAATTTTAAGTTTTTTAATTTCGGCCTTTTATGTTATAATATCATTATAACACTTAATTAATTATTTAACTATGCTTTCGAAAAAAGAATTAAATAAATTAAAACAATATACTAAGGGTGATTTAAAGGAATTTTTGACTATTTTCGAGGCTTTAAGTGATGAAAATAGATGTAAAATGTTTAGAATTTTTGCTAAACAAAAAGGTAATATTTGCGTTAGTGATTTTGCTAAGATTTTAGGTTTAACTTTGGCTGGTACTTCTCAACATTTAAAAATTTTAGAAAGAGCAGATATTATTAAAAGAATTAAAAAAGGCAAAATGGTTTGTTATGAAATTAATAAAAATAATAAAATTATTAGGTCGTTATTAAAGGTTTTAAATAACAAATGAAGGTCAAGCTTTTATCAAAAAGAGAAATCGCTGAAGGCACAATGGAATTTTGCTTTGAAAAACCAGAAGGTCTAAATTTTAAAGCGGGTCAGCATTTTACTTTAACTTTAATCAATCCGCAAGAAACTGATGAAAAAGGAAATGAAAGAATTTTCTCTGCTGTTTCTAGTCCTGATGAAAATAAAATTTGTTTTGCTACTAGAATGAGAGATTCTGCTTTCAAAAGAGTGTTAAAAAATTTAAATGAAGGTAGCGAAATCGAACTTGATGGTCCTTATGGTCAAATGGTTTTACCAAAAGATACTAATAGAACTCTTGCTTTTATTGCTGGTGGCATTGGTATTACTCCATTTATGAGCATGATTCGTTATGCTGTTAAAAGTAATTTACCATACAAAATTTATCTTTTTTATTCTAATCGTCGTCCTGAAGATACTGCTTATTTAGATGAACTTTTAGAATATGACAAACAAGGAAAAATAAAATTAATTGCTACAATGACGCAAATGGAAAATTCTTCAAAACCTTGGAATGGTGAAAGGGGCTATATTAATGAAGAAATGATTAAAAAATATTTAGGAGAAGAAATTGAAAATACAACTTTTTATGTTGCTGGTCCACCGCAAATGTCTCAAGCAATGTATGAAATTTTAAGCAAAATGGGAATTGATGAAGAAAAAATCAAAGGCGAAGATTTTAGTGGATATTAAAAATTATTTTAAGTATCTTTTGATTATTTTAATCTTAGAATCTAAATCTTTAAAAGAAAGACTCTCAATTTTCTCTAAAACAACTTCTTTTGCTGTTCTTTCAAAAAAATTTTCTATTTTTCCCTCTGGATAGTAAAGAGTTTTTCTGTTGATATCTTGCCAAAAAATTGGAATTTCTTGATTAAGAATACTATTTACCTCATATTTAACCACCCTATCAAGATTTGACTTATTGATTTTATGAAAGTTTCTGCTATTTTGAACCAAAGTTTTTGATAATTTATTTTTAAATTTATCCAAAGGAAAATTTAATGGTTGAGTTGTGTGCCTAATTAAAATTGTGTAAAAAGAGGTTTTCCTTAAAATTACTCGAGTATAATAATTTTCTAATCTTTCTAAAATATTTATAATTTCAGTTTTCTTTTCTAAAATTTTGTTATAACAGTCAAAAAAACCTTTTATTATCTCTTTAGAAAAAAGCGTAGGGTTTGCCATTTTATTATTTACAAAAATTCTATTGTGCTGTTTAAAGTTACTAAATTTTTTATACCTTATAAACATTCTTGTTGTATTTCTAAAATAAATCACAGGATCAGTAAAGCTTATTAGCTTTTTCTTGCCTCCAAATATAGCGCTTGTAAGTTGTTTATTTCTTTTATTTTCTAAAAAACCAGTTACTAAAATATTTTTATTTAATCTTTTATTTTTAAATATAGAAAAGTTAGTTAAAAAACTTTCAGCATCTAATATAATGGGGGTATTTTTAAAAGCAATAATATTTTCCATATGAAAATCAACACCGTTAAAGCAGTAAGCTAAAGCTAAAAGTTTTCCAATATTATAATAAAAAACACTTGCTTCTTTATTATTTACTTTTCCTTTGTATTCGATAAATTCAGAAAACCACCAATTATCTATTCTAATATAGTTTTGAAAATTTTTTAAAAGGCTGCTATCAATTTCTTTAAAAATTACAAACAGATTTTCATTAAAAGAGAAATGAAAGGGTTTTATCTTGATAATTTTCTCGCCGAAATTAATAAATACTGTTCTAAATCCTTTATAGTGTCTGTCACTATAATCAGCTATTTTTATTTGCTTTAGTTTTTTATTTCTTATCTTAAAAATTTTCCTTATAATATTAAAATTTTCTTCTAATTTTTTTATTATTTTTTCATAAAAATAAAGTTCATTATTTAAATAACTTTTGATAATCTTTTCTAAATCTGGATAAATCTTTTCTAGTTTAGAAGAATATTTATTAGCGAAAAATTCAAACTTTTCTTTTTCAGTTTTTCCAGGTAGATCATTTTTTGATTTTTCTATCCATAAAAGCCAACAAATAGAAGGGGCCAGTAATTTCTCTAAATCTTTTTTAATTTTTAATTCTGCCTCTTTTAAAAATTTTTCTTTATTTTCGATAATTTTCTCGTTGCAAATATCATTTAATCTTTTAGTGAAATAATTCAAATAACCAAATAGAAACTCTTCCATAATAAAAACAAATCTAAACCTATAAATTTAAATTTACTTATCGGGATCACAAGTCCCAGTAGCGCAACACTTGGTACTATCAACAAAAGCCATTTTTTCTAATTTAGAAATTGTGCTCCATTTTATTTCATTATATCCTGTTGGATGAAATCCTTTATAAGTTTTTCCTTTTTTCCACAAAACGATTGCTTGTTTATTTAAATTTACTTTTTTCATTTATAGAATTACAATTTTTTATTAATCTTAACGACCTTTAATGGCAATTTTAACACATAATTTAAAATTTAAAAAATAAAGTAAAAATACTTTAAAATCTAAAAGTAAATGAAAGAAAATTATATTCTTCTCAAAAAAATATTAAGAAAAAACAGAAATGAATTAACAATCGCTGGAGATTTTGTAAAAAAATATTTTCAAGAAATAGAAAAAATTAATTTGGATGATAAAAAAATTATTAATGGAATCAAAAAAAATCTAAAAAACAAGAATCATTTGTATTATTTGATAAAATTTAGAAAGCAAATAGTAGGATTAATTCATTTATTTCTAAAAAAACGATCAGCCGATTTATGTTTGATTTATATTTTGCCCGAATTCAGAAGAAAAGGCTTTGGGACTTTAGTTTTAAAGAAAATTTTTAAGAAGTTAAAAAACAAAAACATTAAAAATTTGAAAATTGAAATTTATAAAAACAACAAAGCATCAATAAAATTCTTTACCAAATTAGGAGCCAAGCTTTATAGTTATATTTATTATCTAAAAGTTTAATTTTTTATTTATTTCTTCTCTTATTCTTTTTCAGGCATCTCTTCTTCCAGCTGCCGTAATTGTCTTTCTAATTCTTTTTTCTGTTCTTCAAGTGTTATTAGTGTTTTTCTCAGGATTTCTAATCTTTCTAATCTTCTTGATACGCTATTGTCTGGAGGATATATTTTGAGGATGTCTTCTCCTGCATCTCCGATTCTTTCTCTTGTTGTTTTGATTTGTTTTTCTATGTTTTCCAAAAAGAGTTATTATCATTTTCTCTGTTTGTTGTTTTTGCTTCTTGTTTTGATCTTTCTGGTTCTTTTTTTTCTCTTCTACTTTCAAACGCAAATTCCATTGCTTTTTAAACTTAACTTATTAATTTCGACCTTTTAATTCGTCCTATTTCTATTTTAAAAAAAAATAAGAAAAAAATCAATATCAACATTTATCTAAAAGAGAATTGATATTCCATTTTTAAAAAGCGGCACCCTTTAGAGGCTCGTTTTATAGTATTAAATTAAATTATTTCTAATTTCTGAATTTCTTAAGAAATTGAGAAAATAATTATTTAAGTTTTAATTATGCTAATTAATGAAAGGGGAACATATAAAAAACGGTGTAGCATTTAAAACTTACATTTTTATTATAAAAAGAACTTATAAAAAAAATTGATTAATGACTATGTCCTTTTAGGCTTTCTATCAATCCGCGTATTAAAGTACTTAAATCAGTTCTAAGAGATTTTTGAGATATATAAAGAAGATCTGACTGAAGACGAGCGCGAGCTTTATCAAGAGTATCAACGTATCCGACTTGAAACATAGATAGACTAAAAATACCCGGCTTAACTTCGTAACGTTGTTCATGATTAGGGATATAATTTCGCAATTCTTTCTCTGTTTCAACCGTCTCTGGACGAGGTCCAACTAAACTCATTTCTCCTTTTAGTACATTAATAACTTGAGGCAATTCATCAAGACGATGACGACGCAACCAACGTCCTACGCGTGTTACTCGAGGATCGTCTGGCATAGTCCAGGTAAATTGATTATTGGTTTCTGAATTTGTATACATTGTACGTAATTTCCATATCAAAAACGGACGACTTTTATATCCTACTCGCCATTGGCGATAAAAAATAGGGCCAGGAGAATCTAGGCGTATAGCGATAGCTAAAAAAGGAAGTAATACTATAAGTAAAAACAAACCAAAGAAAGCGATAATCAATTCTAAAAACCTCCAAATCAAATTTTCCAAAACTCTATAAGAAAAAATTAATTTTTTGTGTTTGATTTCTAAATTATTCTTTTTAAAATCCATATATTTAATTTTATTTTAGTGATCATAAGTTGTAAAGGAGAGGTGTGGTCTTAAATTATTATTTGGATTTTTAATTTGTTTATTTTTAAAGCTTTTAAAATTTTATACTTTCCATATGCTTCTTAAATTTTATTTATTGAATTTAAAATTGTAAAAAATTTTTTTAAGCTCCAAAAATCTATGAGGACATCAAAACTACTTGATACTATTTAATCTAAATTGTAGTATAATTTTTAATAATAATCTTAAAGAATTTTTAATGAATAAGAAAAAAGCAATATATCTTTTATTATTTATAGTGGTATTTATAGTATTATTTATAGCAGTTTATTTTAATTTTGTGCAGAAAATAAGTAAAAAACCTTCTCAGCTGGAAAATAGTGCTGCTACTTCTTCTATGAGTCAAAGTACTTCTTCCATAAATCAAAGTACTTCTTCTATAAATAACAACATAAAAGTGGAAAAGGTAAGAAAATATAAACTTATACCAGGCAGGGATTATATTGTAAGATTTGTAAGATTCGGTTTTGGCCCAAATGGCAAATATGTAGTAATAGTAGTAGTAGCAAAATATAAAAAATATAATAAATACTATATTCAAATAAATGATAAAAGTTATGGGCCTTATGATCTTTTTGATGCGGATTATGAGCGTGTTTGGGACGTAATATTCTCTTCTGATGGTTCAAAATATGGATGGGGGTATCAGAAGGATAATAAATGGTATGTTCAGATAAATGATAAAAGTTATGGGCCTTATGATGGTATTGATTATATGTTTGGTTTAAAATTCTCTTCTGATGGTTCAAAATATGGATGGGGGTATCAGAAGGATAATAAATGGTATGTTCAAATAAATGATAAAAGTTATGGGCCTTATGATGATATTGAAAATATGTTTGGTCTAAAATTCTCTCCTGATGGTTCAAAATATGGATGGGGGTATCAGAAGGATAATAAATGGTATGTTCAAATAAATGATAAAAGTTATGGGCCTTATGATGGTGTTCGAGGTTATTATTTCTCTTCTGATGGTTCAAAATATGGGTGGAGGTATAAAAAAGATAATAAATGGTATGTTCAAATCAATGATCGAAATTATGGGCCCTATGATGATGTTTCAGATCCAGTATTTTCTTCTGATTTTTCAGAATATGGATGGAAGTATGAAAAAGATAATAAAAGGTATATTCAAATAAATGATAAAAGTTATGGGCCTTATGATGATGTTGAAGATCCAAAATTTTCTACTGATGGTTCAAAATATGGATGGAGGTATAAAAAAGATGGCAAATACTATATTCAAATAAATGATAAAAGTTATGGGCCTTATGATAGTACTTGGGATTTAGTATTTTCTTCTGATAGTTCAAAATATGGATGGGTATTTAAAAAAGATGATGGATGGTTATTTAAAAAATTATTTAGAAAGGATAATAAATGGTATGTTCAGATAAATGATAAAAGTTATGGGCCTTATGATGATATTGATTATATGTTTGGTTTAAAATTCTCTTCTGATGGTTCAAAATATGGATGGGGGTATCAGAAGGATAATAAATGGTATGTTCAAATAAATGATAAAAGTTATGGGCCTTATGATGATATTGAAAATATGTTTGGTCTAAAATTCTCTCCTGATGGTTCAAAATATGGATGGGGGTATCAGAAGGATAATAAATGGTATGTTCAAATAAATGATAAAAGTTATGGGCCTTATTGTTGTAGGCCAGGTTATTATAATTTCTCTTCTGATGGTCTAAAATACGGATGGATGTATATAAAAGATAATAAATGGTATGTTCAGATAAATGATAAAAGTTATGGATCTTATGATGATATTCGTACTATCCCCGGGTTAGTATTCTCTTCTGATGGTTCAAAATATGGATGGATATTTAAAAAAGATAATAAATGGTATGTTCAAATAAATGATAAAAGTTATGGGCCTTATGATGATATTGAAAATATGTTTGGTCTAAAATTCTCTCCTGATGGTTCAAAATATGGATGGGAGTATCAGAAAGATAATAAATGGTATGTTCAAGTAAATGATAAAAGTTATGGGCCTTATGATGATATTTCTTCTATCTTATTAACTAAAGATAATAAAGTTTATATTGCTTATATCGTTAATAATGAGGTAGTAATTGAAGAAATTGAATAAATTGCCCTGTATTTAGAAAAAACAAGATTAATAAGTTTAATATTTATTTAAAAAATATTTATTTAAAAAAGAGTTGAGGTTATATTTTTCAACAGAGGAACCTATTCAATATTATTTTATTTTGTATTAAAGAAAAGGATTATTTTTTAATTTCTTAAGAAATTGAGAAATTACTTTTTGAATTGTTTATTAAATTTTTATTTAAATGTGATATAATGCTTTTAAGTAAAAAATGCAAAAAAGAATAATTTTATGGTTTATTGTTCTGAATATCCTTTTCATTTTGCCATTATATGTTTTTGCTCATGAAGCTTATGTTGTACCTAAAGATTATTTTTGGCAAGAAATAGCAAAACCCATTAATCCTTACGCAATCAATGTTCTTAAAAATCCACAAGATCTTATAATCACTTTAAAAATCACAGCATTTGTCTTGCTCCTTATCATACTTAATTTTCTTTTTCGACTTTCATCTTTTGGTGAACGCGTCCACCATTTTTTTTGAAAGATTTTCAGCCATTGGTCCAATTTTAGTTTGAATAGCTATTGCTGCGTCTTTCTTTTTTGCTGCTAAAAATAATCTTTTCTTCGTCCTGAACTGTCACTTGCTCAAATGCCCTTTTCACAAATCATCAAAGCAGGACTTTATCTTTCAAGTTTTATGATTCTTTTTGGTTTTCTTACTGAAATTGCTGCATTTATTGGACTTATAATATTTATCGTTGGATTTTTCACCTTTGGTCCATATCTCATAACTTACCTCAATTATCTTGGTGAACTTATTGTTTTAGCTATTTTTGGTATGAGAAGATTTTCCTTTGATAGATTATTATTTGGTCCACTCAAAAACTGGCGAGAAAAATTAGAACCTTATGAAACCACAATTGTTAGAGTTTTTTATGGCACAGCTCTTATTTATGCTAGAATTACTGTTAAATTTTTACATCCTGATCTTTCACTTAGAGTTGTCAATGATTGGCAGCTTACAAAATTTCATTAGCTTTTCCCTTCAGATCCATTACTTGTAGTTTTTGGTGCTGGATTAGCTGAAGCAGTTGTCGGACTTTTTATTCTTGTAGGCTTTGAATTAAGAATGACAGTTTTAATTAGTTTATTTTATATTACTTTATCGCTTATTTATTTCAAAGAACTTGTTTGGCCTCATATCTTACTTTATGAAATTTCACTAAACCTCCTTGTCCAACCAGAAATTTTAACTCTTGATCACTTTATTTTTGAAAGACACAGAAAAGAAAAATCTATATTACAAAGATTAATTTCACCCCATAGGACTTAAAAGGGGACGTATAAAACGCTATAGCATTTAAAACGTACCTTTGATAAATTTGACCGTTTAAAACGCTATAGCACCTTAAACGGTTAGAATTTTATTCTTTTATGTTACCTAAAATACATTAGATGTCGTGGTTGTTTAATATTTTATCGAATATTTATTTATCTGTGATATTTATTTATCTGAGGGTTTGGGTGCAAATGTTATTAACACATTTTATTATGAATTGGCCGGCAATTCCTGAGCAAAAATCTGGGCATTGTTTCGAAGTATCAATAAAATTTTTATTGCCAAAAGCACATTTCCCTGTTTCTTTATCTACGCCACAAGCACAATCAGCATCAGATTGACAAAAAAGTTTTGAAACTTCAGAAGATGGAACCTGAGATGTCCCAGGTAAACCTCCTCGTAATCCTGGTATTCCTGATTCACAAGCTTTTAAATCTTCATCGGTGAAATTTGGCAAGCCTCCATCCATACCAAAATTAGTTAAAGTAATTGAACGAG